>CBDTZE010000015.1:0-14384 GCA_965364815.1 uncultured Nitriliruptoria bacterium
CCCGGCGGCCGTGACCTGCTTGGAGACGCTTGGCGGCCTCGCCGAACCGGATCAGACCTGCGGCCATCACCGGGTTCGAGGTCAGGCTGCCACCGCTGGGGTTGATGCGCACGCCCGCATCGAGGCCCAGTTCCTTGCGCAGGATCGATTCCTGGTGGGCCGCGAGCACGTGGAGTTCCGCGAAGTCGACGTCCGCGTCCGCAATCCTGCAGAACTCCCCGGCGGCCCGGGTCGAGGGCGACGTGGCGAGGTCACGCAGACCGAGACCATGCGGCTCGATGCGGTGGTCCATGCCCGCGATGACGACTGGGTGCTCGACGAGTTCTCTGGCTCGGTCGAGGGTCGCGATCACCATGGCGGCGCAGCCGTCGGTGACCGGGGGCACGTCGACGTCGCGCAGGGGATCCATCGTCACGGGCTGAGCAAGGACACCGTCTGCATCGAGGTCCAGGCTCCGGACGGCGTGCGGGTTGTCCGCCGCGTCGCGCAGGGACCTCGCCACCTGGGCAGCAACCACTTCCCGGGATGCCAGGCCGGAGGTCAGGACCGTCCGGGCCTGCAGCCCATTGACCGCGTTGGCGTCGGGCACCAACGGGGCGAGGCTGTAGGGGTCAAGCTGGAAGGCCATGGTCCGGGCGACGTCAGACGCGGAGCTGCGACCGAAGCCATAGACCAGCGCGGTGTCGATGTCGCCGTGTTGCAGGCGAAGCACGGCCTCGAAGAGCGCCCAGGCCGCATCCATCTCCACATGACTCTCGTTGAGCGGAGGCCACGCGCCCACTGCATCCAGGGCCGACACGAAGCTGAAGGGCCGACCGGCGAGGTAGTCGGTCGAGCCGGAGACCACGAACCCCATGTCCTGCGTCGTCAGGCTCACGTCACCGACGACCTGGCTGATCACCGGGAGCAGCATCTCGGGCTCGGAGCGGTGGTCGTGCAGGGAGGTCTGCTGCGCGAAGGACACGATGGCGATGGGCGTGGTGAGGCCGGGCATCAGACGTACTCCGCGAATGCCTCGAAGGGCGTGTCCGGCTCGTCGACGGGCTCGACGTGCGTGATGTTGGAAAGCGTCGGCTGGAGGTCCCCCTCGGCCCAGACAGCACGGACGCGCATGCCCATCCGGACGTCCGAGAGCGGTGCGCCCCGGAACAGGAACTGGCTGGTGATGTGCGCCCCGTCCCAGAGCACCTCGACGGCCGCGTAGGGAATCTCGACCTCCTGGCCGGAGAACGGGACGTTCACCACGGCGAAGGTGGCCACCGTGCCGACCTGCCCCACCTCGACGATCTCGTCGGTGAAGGCGGCACCACACATCGAGCAGACGCCGCGGGGTGGCAGGTAGACCTTGGCGCAGGAACTGCAGCGCCGTCCCAGCAGTCGCCGCTCCTGGGTGCCGTGCAGGAAGATCTCCTCGACCGGGCCCGGCCGGTGCTGCATCGCGATCTCGACGGGGGTGGTGACCATGGTCACGTCACCCGGCGGGAGGATGTCGGTCGGGTCCAGCGCGGGGGCCGGAACGACGTCCGACTCCGGCACGAAGCAGGCGATGTCGGTGATGCGGGCATGGCGCTGCGCCGCCCAACGGATGCCGACGCGCATGCCCGTGTGGACCTCGTCGGGTGATCGGACGTCCAGGGCGTGCAGCATCGCGGTGTCGGCGCCGTCGAGTCGGACCAGCACCCAGGCGAAGGGCCGGTCCTGGAGCGGTTGACCGGGACGGGGCGCCGGGTTCCACGACCACGACGTGACCTCACCCACGGCCTCCACGTCAACGAGGTCATCGACGGTCAGTTCGGCCGCCGACACGGGGTCGTACTCCTGCGGCGGAACGACGACGCGCCCCGAGGTGGTCCTGATCCCGCGAACACGACCGGCACGCAGGCCACTGAGGAACGCTCCGATCACCGGACCCGTCGAGCGCGTGTAGTCGAACTGCAGGACATGGTCGGCTACGAGCGTTTCGGGCACGGCCCCTCCGGACGTGACAACGGCCGAAAACCGACCGATCCCGCGATACTAGAACGTGTTCTAGTTCTTGGCCACGACCAGCGACGCGTCAGGCAGCGACAGCCCGAAGGTTGCGTGCCTGGTAGCGACGACGAACCGGCGGGTCGGCGACGACCTCGACATCGAGGGCCACGGCAACGGAACGGGCCACCGAGCGGGGGTCGCAGATCCCGCGTCGCTGGTCGAAGGCGAAGGTGCCCTTGACGGCGACGAACGAGGGCAGCGCAGCGGGCGCGAGCGCGTCGATGCCGAGGCTGTCGCAGTGGTTCAGCAGGTCGAGGGCGCCGGCGGTCGGGGCCGGCAGGATGAGCAGGTCGAGGCCGGACAGCCAGGCGTCGAGGTCACCATCGGCGTCAACGAGATGCACGGTGCCGCGGGCGACGAGGCCCTCCAGCGCTTGGCGGATCTCCGACTCTTGGTCGAACGGGCTGGGAAAGAAGCCACCTGGGTCCGTGCGGACCTCGATGGAGATGTTGGGGACCTGGTCCAGGATGGCCGCGATGGCGTCCAGCGTCTTGATCCCACGGTGAGGAGCGACGTGGGAGGTGAACTCCACGCCGACGACCGCAGCACCGCGACGTCGCACGGCGGCACGCGCCCCGTCGAGGACACGACGGCGCGGGAAGTCATTGGTGTCATCGACGGGTTCGAGCAGCACGGCGGCTCCGGAACAAGTTGGTGGAAGGGACGGCCAAGGGGGACGGCCGTCGTCGTCGGGGCGAACATGCCCCTCGCCGACCGGATCAAGACGTTCCCGGACCGGCCTCAGGCGCCGTTGCGACCGTCGGTGACCACGACCTTGCCGGGAGCCCACGGCGAGTCGCCCCGCCCGCGTTCGAGGATCTCGATCTGATCCCCGATGATGCGCAACCAGGCGTAGGCCGCGTTGTCGGACTCATCCGACTCCAGCACGTTGTCGTGGACGTCCACCGTGGTGCGAACGACGTACTCGCCGTCGCCCTGGAAGCTGAAGTCCACGTACTGGCCGGGGCGCTGCCAACGATAGAAGTCGCCCCACCCTTGGGTCAGACCCATCGAGCCGCTTCCGGCACCCGTCACGAGGCAGCTGCCGGGCTGCATGGACGGCAGGGTGCCGCGGGCCGCCTGGGCCGTCGTGGACCACTCGGCGTAGCCCTGGTCCGCGGGGCAGAATCCCGACTTGTTGCCCAGCCCGACGGCGGTGAGCTCCCCGGGGCCGTCAACGCGGAGCAGCTCGTAGAAGAGGATGTCGGTGTAGTGATAGTGCCCATGGGTCGCGTGGAACTCGTAGGTGCCAGCCGGACGCTGAGTGGGCTCGCCATCGACGCGGTGGATCCACTGCGTCATCTCGACCAGCCGGTCCTGGTCGTTGCGGGCGCGGTCGAGGATCGGGAACCGCAGGTCGAAGTGGCCCGCCCCGGCGTTGTGGGGCCCGGCCGTGAAGCGCAGGCATCGCACCAGCGCGGTCGGGGGCATGCGGCGCGTGGGGTCCGACGCCTCCTGGACCTCGTCCGGCGTGCAGCTGACCGGTCGGGTCCCGGCCGCCTCGATCGCTGGGTTCATGTCGTCGCTGGCGAGGAACAGGCTGTTGGTCGGGTTCACCGGGGCGGCGAAGCCGAACTCGAAGGGAGGGGTGACGCGCAGGTTCGGCAGGAGATGGCCGTCGGTCGTCGCCACGTCTGCCGGCACGGCGTCGTCGGCCAGGGCGGCGCGCAGTCGGACGGTCGTGCCGTCTGTCCGCAGCGGCAGGAGTTCGACACCCCAGGTGCCCTCGTAGGGGAACTCGAAGCGGATGCCGTGGCTGTAGGTGTTCTGGCTCTGGACGGCCAGCTCCTCACCGTCCGGCGTCAGCACCAGCAGCCGGAACTCGTCTTGGCGCAGCGGCTGGTCGAAGTCGACGCGGAGCCAAGAAGCCTGCGTCATGCCCAGGTCGAAGGTCCAGAGCAACGGCACGTGACCGGCACACGATGCGGGGGCAGACAACGAGTCCGTTGGTGGTTGGCCGTCACACGCGATCGCGGGAGTGCGCCACTCGAGCATGGGCAACGCGTCATCCAGCATGCCGAGGTGGCCGGCGACGACCTCGCCGAGGTGGACGTGCGCCGGGGCGTCGGCCGCATCGTGGGCATCCTGGGGCGAACCGGCGGCGGCGCCAACGAAGCACGCCACGGCAAGGGCCGCGGCGGCGGTCCTGCGGAAGCGGTCAGTCGTCGGGTGCACGGGCATGGCCATTGGTCGTCCCCACGTCTTCGCCAAGCTCGGCGCCGGTCCCTGCCTCGACCACGCCGAGCGCCCACGTCCGCGGTCAGTGACGACCTCGGACGTTCTCAGACGAGGCTGGAGCCCTTGCCCTCCCAATACGGGTCGCGGAGCTTGCGCTTGTAGAGCTTGCCGTTGGGGTCGCGAGGCAACTCGTCCAGCACGTCAAGGCTCCTGGGGACCTTGTACGAGCCCATCTGCTCCCGGCAGAAGGCCAGGATCCGCTCCTCCACGCCGTCCCGGTCGGCGGTGTCCACCAGCGACACGCAGGCCTTGACCTCCTCACCGAAGTCCTCGTTCGGGATGCCGAAGGCCGCCGCGTCGAGGACCTCGGGATGCTGCAGGAGGACGGACTCGATCTCCGCGGGATAGATGTTCACGCCGCCGGAGATGATCATGTCGATCTTGCGGTCGCGCAGGAACAGGAACCCGTCCGCGTCGAGTTCGCCGACGTCGCCCACGGTGAAGAAGCCCTCGTCGCGCCAGGCCTGCTGCGTCTTCTCCGCGTCGTCCTTGTACTCGAAGGTGTGGTCGCCCATCTTCATCCAGACGGTCCCGACCTCCCCCGCGCCCAGGTCGTTGCCGTCGTCGTCGAGGATCTTGATCTCGCTGATCGGCCAGGGCTTGCCGACCGTTCCCGGCTTGGCCCGCCACTCCTGCGGGGTGGCCATCGTTCCGCCGCCCTCGGTCGCGGCGTAGTACTCGTAGATCGTGTCGCCCCACCAGTCGAGCATCTGCTGCTTGGTGGGGATGGGGCACGGGGCGGCCGAGTGGATCATGCACGTGAGACTGGACACGTCGGCTGCCGCCTTGACGTCTTCGGGCAGCTTGAGCAGCCGGTTGAACATCGTCGGGACCATGTGGCTGGACGTGACCCGGTACTTCGCAATGCGTTCCAGCGTCCCCTCCGGCGTCCAGGCGTCCATGAGCACGACGCGGTGCCCGGCGTGGAGCGCGGCGTCCGAGTACCGGACGACGGCCGTGTGGTAGAGCGGCGCGACGACAAGGTGGACGTGGTCGGGGTCCATCAGGTCGAACAGGAAGTTCAGGAACGTCGCCCGCATGGCGTTCTCATCGGGGTCGGCCTGCGGCAACGGACGCTTGACGCCCTTCGGGTTGCCGGTCGTGCCCGACGTGTAGGTCATGATCCCGCCCGTCGACCGATCGGCGGGGGCGACGGTCGGTGCGGCGTCGCGCAGGTCACTTGCGTAGTCCCTGTGGCCCTCGATGGGCCCAACGGAGAAGCGAGCCTGCGTCCCCAGCTCGATGTTCGGTGCGGCCTTCGCCGCCAACTCGGCGAACCGGCCATGGGCGATGAACGCCTTCGCCCCGGAGTCGTTCACGATGTAGGCGATCTCGGGACCGGAGAGGTGGTAGTTGATCGGCACCAGGTGCCAGCCAGCCTGCTCGCAAGCCAGCAGGATCTCCCAGTACTCGAACCCGTTGGGGAGCAGGACCGCGACCGCGTCGTCGGCCTCCAGCCCCAGGCCCCGCAGTCCGTGCACGACCTGGTTGCTGGCGTCGGCCAGCTCGCCGAAGGTGCGGGTGCCGTGCTCGGGGTCGACCATGGCCGGCCGGTCCGGCTGCTGCTCGGCGATCTTCCAGACCCCGAATGCGCGCTCGTCCGCCATGACCCACTCCCCTGCCTCGTCGTCCTCGGGACGCTACTAGAACACGTTCTAGTTTCGCACGGCAGGCGTCGGTGTCAGGAGGAAGGGAGGTACGCGTCGATCCGGGCCCAGAGCTCGTCCAGGTGCTCCTGGCGGGTGGCTTGGGAACCGATCGACACACGCACAAAGCGGCGGCCGTCGATCACGGAGCCAAGCACCAGAAAGCGGCCGTCCTCGTTGAGCGCGTCCACCAGCCCGTCCGTCGCCGCATCCCCGTCCACGTGCCGGAACGAGACGAGGGCGAAGGCCGTCGGCGCGATGACCTCCCACTGCGGGTGTCGTCGCAGACGTCCGTCGAGTTCCTGCGCCCAGGCGAGGTGCTCGCGGATGAAGCTCTGCAGGCCCGAGCGGCCGTAGGAGCGCAGCACCCACCAGAGCTTCAACGAGCGGAACCGGCGCCCCAGCGGCACGTGCCAGTCGCGGTAGTCGACGACCTCGCCGGAGTCGGTGGCGGTGTTGCGCAGGTAGGGAGGGAGAATCGACATCGCCGACAGCAGGGGCTCGCGGTCCGCGACCCAGAACGCGGAACAGTCGAAGTTCGTGAGCAGCCACTTGTGTGGGTTGAACGTGTAGCTGTCGACGAGTTCGAGGCCGTCCTGGTGGTGGCGGACCTCCGGGCACACCATCGCCGACCCGGCATAGGCCGCGTCCACGTGATGCCACATCCCGTGCTCCGTGGCGATCGCCGCGTTGGCGCGGATGTTGTCGACCGCCGTTGTTCCCGTCGTGCCCACCGCTGAACAGAGGAATGCCGGGACCAGGCCGTTGGCCACGTCCTTGGCGACGGCGCGCGAGAGGGCCGTGGGGTCCATACCGAACTGATCGTCCACGTCGACCAGTCGCACGTGGCGGTAGCCCGCGACATTCGCGCCCTTCTCCACGGAGGAGTGCGCCTGGGCCGAGGTGTAGGCGACGAGGTCCGACGGGTCTGCGCCGTCGGCGATCGCCTGCTCGCGCGCGACGACCAGCGCCGTGTGCGTGGAGTCGCTGGCGCTCATCTGGAGCACCCCGCCACCCGGGCCCGTGTCCATCCGCCAGGTGGTGGGCAGACCCAGCAGGTCGACCAGCCAGTCCATGACCGCCGTCTCCACCTCCGTCACCGCCGGACTGGTGGACCACAGCATGCCCTGGGCCCCGAGGGCAGCAGACGCCATCTCCGCGAGGATCGACGGGAACGACGCGCCGGTCGGGAAGTAGGCAAACCAGCCCGGGTGGCCCCAGTGGGTGATGCCGGGCAGCACCACCTCGTCGAGGTCGCGGCGCAGCGCGCTGAAGGGCTCGCCGTCCTCTGGCGGGGCCGCGGGAATCTGCGCACGCACGTCGCCAGGTTGCACCGGCGACTGGACCGGCAGCGTGCCGACCGACTCGACGTAGGACGCGATCCACTCGACGAGGTCGTGCCCGTGGGCGCGGAACTCGTCGGGCGTCATGTGCAGGTCGTTGGCCACGGAGACTCCGGAGGGCGAGTGCCCGGGAGGTTAGGCCTGCCGGCCGCCCAGCCTGGCGGCCGTGGCCTCGGCCACGTCCATCAGGTCGGCGACGATCTTGGCAACGGGGCGGGCTCCCTGCAGGCGTCCGACGATCTGACCGATCGGCGTGCCGAGGAGGTCCTCACGTCCGTGCTCACGGAATCGCGCCATCGCGTCCGCCGTCACCATGTACTGCAGCGGCATCATGAGCGGGTCGGCATCCCCGGATTCCCAGAAGTCGATCCACTTCGTCCGCAGCTGCCGAGCAGGCTTCCCCGTCAGCGACTTGGAACGGATGGTCGAGGCCGACGTTGCGTCGTCGATCAACGTCTGCAGCGCCGACGGGACCGCGTGCTCTGTTGACGAGAACCAGATCGATCCGGTCCACACACCTTGGGCGCCGAGGGCAAGGGCAGCAGCGACCTGTCGGCCGTCGCCGACCCCGCCGGCGTGCAGGACCGGCGCCGGGGCGACCTCGTCCACGACTTCCGGTGTCAGGACAAAGGAAGCGATCTCGCCGGTGTGACCACCGGCCTCGGTCCCCTGGGCGACGATGATGTCCACGCCTTCGACCCGTTGCTTGCGCGCCTGGTCGACACGGCCCACCAGGGCTGCAACCGGGATGCCGACATCATGCGAGGCCTGGATCGACTCTGCGGGCGGCGGCCCCAGCGCGGAGACCAGCAGCGCCGGTCGAGCCTCCAGCGCGACCTCGAGCTGGATCGCGCCGGTCTGCGGCGTCCACCCCAGGACGGTCCGCTCCGGGCCGTCCGCCGACAGCGGCGGAACGCCCTGCTCGTCGAGGAAGGCGTTGATGGCCTCCGTCGTCTCTTCCGGGATCAGGGACTCGAGCTTGCCCTGCAGCCCGTCGAGGTCATCTGCCGCCACCACCTTGGACGACATCGGCGTCACGACGTTGAGTCCGAAGGGCCTGCCATCGACGGCCTTCTTCACGTACTCGACGTTCTGGCGCATCTCGTCGGCGTCACCTCCGAAGCGCACGCAGCCGAGCACCCCGAGGCCACCCGCGTTGGTCACCGCTGCGACGACATCGGGCATGTACGAGAACGCGAAGATCGGGACGGTCATCCCGAACTCGCGAGCCAGGGGCGTGAGCAGGCTCATCAGGCGTCCTTGCTGAGGATCAGCCCCGACGAGGGCACGCCCAGCCCGGCCGTGACCAGCACGTTGTGCAGGTCCTTGGTGGGCTGGTTGACGGACGTGCCGCGAACCAGGCGGACACCCTCGGCGATGCCGTTCATCCCATGCAGGTAGGCCTCCCCCATCTGGCCACCGTTGGTGTTGACCGGGAGTCGACCGTCGATGTTGCAGTTGCCCTCAGCGACGAAGTCGGCGGCTTCGCCGCGACCCACGAAGCCGTACTCCTCGAGCTGCATCAGCACCAAGGGGCTGAAGGCGTCGTAGAGGTTGGCGGCATCGATGTCGTCGGGACCGAGGCCCGTCTGCGCGTAGAGCCGGTTGGCCACCAGCGCCTGCTCCGGCAGGCCGCTCATGGTGTCGTTGTAGAACCCGGTCATCTGGCGCTGCTTGCGCGGTGATCCCTGCGTCGCACCGGCGATGATCACCGGGACGTTCGGCAGGTCCCGGGCACGCTCCGGCGTCGTGACGACGACGGCCTGTCCCCCATCGGACTCGAGGCAGCAGTCGAACAGGCGGAGCGGCTCGGTGATCCAGCGCGAGTCGTGGTGATCCTGCAGGGTGATGGGCCGCTCGTACATCATGGCCTTGGGGTTGGTCGCCGCGTACGTCCGTGCAAGGACGGAGACGTGGCCCAGGTCCTCGGGCTTGTGGCCGTAGGTGTGCAGGTAGCGCTGGGTGACCATGGCGACCCAGGACGCCGGCGTCATGAAGCCGTAGGGCAGGTACCAGCCCCAGGACACGCCCTCGGCCGATGGCGCCCACTCGGCACGACCGGTGCCGTACCGGTTGCCGGATCGTTCGTTGAAGGCTCGGTAGGCAACGACGACCTCGGCAAGCCCGGTCGCGACCGCAGCCGCTGCCTGGGTGATCGTCGCGCAGGACGCCCCGCCTCCGTAGTGCGTCCGCGAGAACCAGGTCAGGTCGTTGAGCCCGACGCCCTCGGCGACGTCGATCTCCGGGTTGAGGTCGAGCGTGAACGTCGTCAGGCCATCGACGTCGGATGGCTGGAGCCCGGCATCCTCGATTGCCGCCGACACGGCCTCGCAGGCCAGTTGAAGTTCTGAGCGGCCGGACGCCTTCGAGAACTCGGTGGCGCCGATCCCCGCGATGGCGGCCTTGCCGGCAATGGTGCGGTCCGTCATCGTCCAGCCTCCTGGTCGTCAGCGAGTGGCAGGTCGAGCACGATCGTGGCGGTGCAGTGGCGCCCCTTGGCGACGTCGCCGGTCACCTCGACGGTGACCCTGCCGGTGCCGTCGACGATCTCGACCGCGTTCACGTGACCAGCGAGGGCAAGCGAGTCGCCTGCGCAGGCAGGCAGTCCCAGTCGCACGCCAGCGGACAGCACACGCGCATCGGGTCCCGCCCAGTCGACCACCAGGCGCTGACAGATCCCGTTCGTCGTGAGGATGTTCAGGAAGATGTCGTCCAGCCCCTTGGATCGCGCGATGTCGCGATCGTGGTGGACGTCCTCGAAGTCGCGACCAGCGAGTGCGGTCGCGATGACCAACGTCGGTGTGAGCGCAAGATCCTCGGACGGCAGGGCGTCACCGACGCTGACCTGTTCGAAGGGTCGCGTCGTCGGCAGGGTTCCCAGTTGGACGGCCGTCATGACGTGGTCCCGTGGGCCGGACGGAACACCGGGAGGGTCAGGTCGTCGTCCTTGACCAGGAACTCCAGCTCGACGGCCATACCGATCTGGACGTCGTCCGGCGCGATGTCGATGAGCTCGGACACGAAGCGCGTGCCTTCCTCCAACGCGATCGTCGCGACCACGTGGGGCAGGACGACTCCTGGCAGCGGCGGGTGATGGTGCACCACGAAGCTGAAGATCTCGCCGCGCCCCGACGCGGTCACGGTGTCCCACTCGGTCGAACGACAGGCTCCGCACATCGGCCCCGGCGGGTGGCGCAGGACGCCACAGGAGGCACAGCGTTGGATCCGCAGTTCGCCCTCGGCGACGCCCTCCCAGAAGAAGGCATTGTCGGCGTTGACGACCGTCCGCGGTCGCGGCATCTCGGCAATGTTCACGAGTCACCCTTGGCGGTCTTGGGACGGAACTTGAGCAACTTCATCCTGGCCACCCCCACGACGTCGCCGTCGCCATCCACATAGTCGTAACGCGTGCCGACGAAGTAGCCCTCGCCGAGCGCGGTTTCCTTGGGGCCCTTGATCCACTCGATCGATCGGCGCTCCGTGACCTGCATCCCAAGCACCATCGGCTTGAGGTACTCATGCGAGTAGTCGGTGGCGACCACGGAGGCATAGCCAGCATCTTCGAGCGCCCGCAGGGCCTGGTCGCGAGGACCGCCGTCATTGCGGGGCGTGTCCATCGTCCAGACGCCGAGCATTGCTGGTGGCGCGATCTGCTCGCCGTGCCTGGTGGCCGCAGCGCCCTCGGACCCATACGCGGGGTTCGTCTCGCCAAAGGCGTGGCACCAGTGCCGGATCATGGGCGCGTTGACCCCGTCGGGCGAGGCCAGGGGCTCCCCCGGACCGGCCGCGATCACGGCCTCGATCGACTCGATGACGTCATCCGCCACGACCCCTCCGGTTCCAGTCGGTGCAGTCATCGACGCTAGCGTGCAAACTAGAACACGTTCTACTTCTGCACTCGAGGTCGTCATGTCCGAAGCCGTCATCGTCGGAGCCGTCAGGACGCCGATCGGGCGCCGCGGCGGAGGCCTGTCTGGCCTGCACCCGACCAAGGTGCTGGGGCCCGCCCTGGCCGAGGTGATCCGGCGCGCCGGCATCGACCCGGCGGAGGTCGAGCAGGTCGTTGGTGGCTGCGTCACGCAGGCCGGAGAGCAGGGTGCAAACATCACCCGTTACACGTGGCTGGCCCAGGGCCTGCCCCACACCACGGCGTGCACCACGGTCGACTGCCAGTGCGGCTCGGCGCAGCAGGCCAACAACTTCGTGGCGGGCCTCATCGCGACCGGCGCCATCGACATCGGGATCGCCTGCGGCGTCGAGGTCATGAGCAGGGTGGGGCTTGGCGCCAACGTCCTGTCCGGTCCCGGGGTACCGCGCCCCGACGACTGGGACGTGGACCTTCCCAACCAGTTCGTCGGTGCCGAGCGCATCGCCACGGATCGCGGCATCACGCGCAAGGACGTCGACGAGTTGGCGGTCCGATCGCAGGCGAACGCCATCCGAGCATGGGATGAGGGCCGGTTCGACCGCGAGATCTTCGCACTGGAAGCGCCCGTCCTTGATGCCGAGGGCAAGCCCACTGGCGAGGTCCGCACGATCAGCCGTGACGAGGGCATGCGCGCCTCGACGCTGGAATCTCTGGGCAAGCTCAAGACCGTCCTGCCTGACGGGGTCCACCACGCGGGCAACGCCTCGCAGATCAGCGACGGCGCGTCCGCCGTCCTGTGGATGAGCCGGGACAAGGCCGAGGCCCTGGGCCTCAAGCCGCGAGCCCGCATCGTCAGTCACGCCCTGGTGGGCTCGGACCCGTACTACCACCTCGACGGGCCGCGAGAGGCGACGACGAAGGTCCTCGCCAAGGCCGGGATGACCATGGGCGACATGGACCTGTTCGAGGTCAACGAAGCCTTCGCGGCCGTCGGCGTCTCGTGGGGCATGGAACACGAACCCGACTGGGACAAGGTCAACGTCAACGGGGGCGCCATCGCCCTCGGTCACCCGGTCGGAGCCACCGGGGCACGCCTGATCACGACCGCGCTGCACGAGCTCGAACGTCGCGATGCACAGCACGCCCTGATCAGCATGTGTGCCGGCGGCGCGTTGGCGACCGGGACGATCCTCGAAAGGCTCTGAGCATGGCGATCACGTCACCCACCGACGACCTGCTGGTCGAGCAGCACGGCCACGTCGTGACCGTGACGATGAACCGCCCCGAAAAGCGCAACGCCTGGTCCGGTGACCTCATCCACGGGATGGCCGAGGTCTGGGACGCGATCGACGAGGACGACGAGGTCCGTGTCGCGATCCTGACGGGGGCGGGCGGCAACTTCTGTGCCGGAGCGGACCTGACGGCGATGAGCGGCTCACGGTCCAAGGGATCCGGCGACGACGGCTTCGCGGACAAGGTGAAGAACGCCAACACGGCCTTCCGCGGCATGTTGCGATCGAAGCGACTGACCAAGCCGCTGATCGCTGCTGTCGAGGGGTACGCCCTGGCGGGTGGCACCGAGATCCTGCAGGCCTGCGACATCCGGGTCGCGGCCACGTCGGCGCAGTTCGCCCTCGCCGAGGTGCAGCGCGGACTGTTCCCCGTCGGGGGTTCGACCGTCCGTCTGCAGCGTCAGATCCCCTACACGCGTGCCATGGAGATCCTGCTGACGGGCGATCGCCTGGATGCCGCCACGGCGTTGGAGATCGGCCTCGTCGGTCGCGTCGTGCCGGACGGTGAAGCGCTCACACAGGCGAGACAGATCGCTGACCGCATCGCGCGGAACGGTCCACTCGCCGTCCAGGCCGTGCTGCGATCGGCCCGCGAGACCGCCGACCTGCCGGAGGACGAGGCGCTGCAGAAGGAATTGATGATCGGCATGGCCGTCTTCGGCTCCGAGGACGCCAAGGAAGGCCCGCGGGCCTTCGCCGAGAAGCGCGAACCGAACTTCGAAGGTCGCTGAGCCTCAGGCTCGCGGCGGGACGAAGCAGCCGTCGATGTGGTCGTCGACGATGCCCATGGCCTGCATGAAGGCGTAGGCCGTCGTGGGTCCGACGAACCGGAAGCCTCGCTTCTTGAGCGCCTTCGACAGCGCCTTGGAGTGCTCCGTCTGGGCCGGGACCTGGGCACTGGACAGCGGCCGCCGATGAGCGTCCGGGGCGAACGACCACGCGAACTCGACGAGGTCCTCCCCCGCGTCGCGCATCTCCAGGACGGCGCGAGCATTGCCGATCGTGGCCTCGATCTTTCCCCGGTGCCGGATGATGCCGGCATCGCCCAGCAGGCGGGTCACGTCGGACTCGTCGAACCCCGCCACGACCTCAGCGTCGAAGTCTGCGAAGACCTCTCGGAATCGTGGCCGCTTGCGCAGGATGGTGAGCCAGGACAGACCGGCCTGAAACCCCTCCAGGGCCAACTTCTCGTAGAGACCCGCCTCGGTCCGGACCGGCACGCCCCACTCGGTGTCGTGGTAGTCGAGGTAGTCGACGTGGAGCCCCGGCCACCAGCAGCGGACGCGTCCGTCGTCGGCGCGCATCAGGCCCTCGGGCAACTTCGTCTCACTCGTCACGTCCTACCCTCCGGGCCTCGAACCGTCCCTGACTCGACAGGCTGCCACAGTGTCGCCCCTCTTCGACCCCGACCGCGTCCGCGAGGCCGTCCGCGCCATCGTCCTGCGTGGCGACGAGGTCCTGCTGATGAAGGCGCACGACCACGCCAACCTCGCCCGGACATGGTGGGAGCTTCCCGGTGGCGGGATCGAGTTGGGCGAGTCCGCGGACCAGGCCCTGGCCCGGGAACTTCGCGAGGAGACCGGGTACGTCGACATCGAGATCGGCCCGGAACGCTGGCACTGGACGACCGAATGGGTCTTCTCCAACCGTGAGGTGCGCCAGCATGACCGGATCCATGTCGTGACCCTCGGGTCTGGCGCTCCGGTCGAGCCAACGCCATTGGAGGCCGAGGCCGCCGACCTCCTGCGCTGGGTCCCGCTGGACCTCGTCGACGAACTGTCTGCGCCCGTCGTGCCGCCTGGGCTGACCGGACTCATCGAGGAGTTCCGCTCCCTGCCCGACGCCCCGACACGCGAGGTCCGCATGCCGGCCCGCGTGCCCTGGCCCATGGTCGGGGGTGCCCAGGTGCTCATCCAACTCTGGGCCGCCCCGGGCCAGGGCGAAGCGCTGCAGGCGACCGAGGACG
>CBDTZE010000016.1:0-14381 GCA_965364815.1 uncultured Nitriliruptoria bacterium
GGCGTGGTCAGCGATGGTGGATCCCGGCCAGCGTTCGAAGAGGTCCATCCGGTCGACACCCTCGCAGAAGTTCTTCCAGAAGGACTGCTCGGATGCCATGAACAGGACGTGCCCGTCTGACGATGCATAGATCTGGTACCGGACGCCCTCGCGCATGCCAGCGGTCCCCGGGGCGCGGCGTTCGTAGTCATCGGCCTTGTTGCCGGTCACTTCGTCCTCGGGGCGGTCGTACGCCATCCACGTCTCCGACCGATACCAGTCGAAGAACGCGGCCGTGTCGGACTGGCCGAGGTCGATCTGGCAGCCCTCGCCGGTCGCCCGGGCACGGATGACGCCGGCAAGGATGCTCATCGCGGCCAGCATCGGTGCCGCGTAGATCCCGATCGACACGTGCTCCGGGATGTACGCGAAACCCTCGTCGTCGACGGCCGGCGCGACGATCCCGGCCCACGTGTCGTACGCGATCCCATGGCTGGGCATCGAGTTGTAGGGGCCCGTCGCCCCGTACCCGGAGATCATGCAGAACACGACGCCGGGGTTCTTCTCGCGGAGGACCTCGTAGCCCAGGCCGCGGCGCTCGAGGGCGCCGGGGCGCATGGCCTCGACCACCACGTCCGCCTCCGCGACGAGGTCGAGGAACACCTGCTGCGCGGACTCCTCACGCAAGTCAAGGGTGATGGAGCGCTTGCCGCGATTGAGGTGCCAGTGCATCAGCGACACGCCGTCGATGATCGGCCACGTCATCTGGCGGATGTAGTCGCCCGACGGTGGCTCCACCTTGATGACGTCGGCCCCGAGGTCGGCGAGGTGCGTGCCTGCACCGGCCGGCCCCGCGATCGAGAGTTCGATGACACGGAGCCCCGCAAGGGGGGCGGGCCGGTTGCCCATGCGCAGGCCTTCGTCGTAGGTCGAGGCCGCATCCTAGGAGTTTCTGACGGGTCGTCAGAAACGTCTGCTCAGGAGACCAGCAACTTGCGCTTGAACAGGTCCAGGACCTTGTCCAGCGCGTCGCGGGTTGGTTCGCCCGGTGCATCGATCAGGTCGGTCGACAGCACCGAGTGCGCCGGCATCGGTCGTCCGCGTGGGTTGGCGGACGAGCTTGGCAGCTCGACACGGATGAAGCCTTCGCCGAGTTCCTCGTCCAACCGGTCGAACCGTGCCCGGGTGCAGAAGGGGTCTCGGTCGAAGCGGAGCCCCAGGACCTCGAGTCCGTCCTCGGCGACTCGACGGCGCACGATCGACAGGGTCTCGTCGCTGACGTGGAGTCCACGCCTGCTGGCTGCGGTGGCACCGAAGGGCAGTGACGGCTGGCTCAGGACAGGGGCCAGGAGTCGGTCGTCCACGGCCATCGCCAAGGCGAAGTTGCCGGTCAGGCACATGCCGACGGCGCCGATGCCGGGACCGCCCGCTCGCTCATGGAGATCGCGTCCCAGCCCACGCAGCCAGTCGGTCACCGGGCTGGCCTCGCGGGCTGCGAAGACCTTGAACTCCTTGCTGATGCAGGCCTTGGCGATCGTCTTGCCCATGTAGGGCATCGTGGCCGGCGCCCCGGAGTCGCCGAACAGGTCGGGCATGGCCACGGTGTGGCCTGCCTCGACGACCCGGCGGGCGAAGTCCGCCACCTCCGGGGTGATGCCGGGGACCTCCGTGATGACGATCACGCCCGGGCCCGTGCCCTTGCGGTAGACCGGGTGGGTGACGTCCTCCTCCGTGAAGCGTTCGAGGATGAAGTCGTCGAGAGGGTCTCTGGCCATGTCGGTCTCGCTCGCGTCGCAGTCGGTTGCAACCTAGGGGGTGGTGCCCCTTGGCTAACCTGACGGTCCGTCAGATTTGTTCCGGAGGGCCCGATGGCCGCGTCTGCCTGGTCCAGCATCCCCGCCATGTTCCGGGAGGTCTGCCAGACCTTCGGGGACGACGAGGCCCTCGTCGGCGAGGGGGAGCGGCTGACCTTCACGCAGTTGCGTGATCAGGTCGACGAGGTCGCGCGCGCCCTGGTCGGTGTCGGGTTCGAGCCCGGGGACGTCGCCGCCGTCTGGGCGCCGAACATCGCGGACTGGCCGATCGCGGCCCTGGCCGCCCTGTCCTGTGGCGGCACGCTGGTCCCGATCAACACGCGCTATCGGGGCGAAGAGGCAGCGGATCTGTTGCGTCGGTCGCGTGCGACGGTCCTGCTCACCCTGACCGACTTCCTCGACACTGACTACGTGGCGATGCTGCGTGGGGCAGCCGGTGAGGCCGCCGAGGGCCGTCCCGTGGGAGGTCTGCCGGATCTCCGGGCCGTGGTGGTCCTGCAGGGGCAGACCCCACCCGGCTGCCTGTCCCGTGAGGACTTCCTCGCCGCCGCCACGGACGTCGAGGTGCAGGCGGTCGACGACCGCGTCGCCGCGCTGGGCCCGGACGACGTGTGCGACATCATGTTCACGTCGGGCACGACCGGTCGTTCGAAGGGCGTCATCAGCACCCACGGCCAGACCCTCGCGGTCTTCGATGCCTGGTCGTCGCTGGTCGGGTTGCGGCGGGGCGACCGCTACCTGATCGTCAATCCGTTCTTCCACACCTTCGGTTACAAGGCCGGCTTCGTGGCGGCACTCATGCGCGGGGCGACGATCGTGCCCCACGCCGTCTATGAGGCCGACAGCGTCCTGCGCCGCATCGGCGAGGAGCGCATCAGCATGCTGCCCGGCGCCCCGGCGCTCTACCAGGGCCTGCTGCACCATCCCGAGTTGGCGAACCACGACATCAGCTCGCTCCGACTGGGAGTGACCGGTGCGGCGACCATCCCGGTCAGCCTGATCGAGCGGATGCGCGACGAGTTGGGCTTCGAGACCGTCCTGACCGCCTACGGGCTCACCGAGGCCACGGGCGTCGTCACCATGTGCCGCGTCGGGGACGACGCCACGACCGTCGCCACGACCTCGGGGAGGGCCATCCCTGACGTCGAGGTCGCGATCGTGGACCCGGAGGGCAATCCCCTTCCCGCGGGCGAGGCCGGCGAGGTCGTCGTCCGGGGCTACAACGTCACGAAGGGCTACTTCGAGGAGCCGGATCGGACCGCCGAGGCCATCGATGCCGACGGCTGGCTGCACACCGGGGACATCGGCGTGCTCGATGAGCGCGGCTACCTCGACATCACCGACCGGCTCAAGGACATGTTCATCGTCGGGGGGTTCAACGCCTATCCAGCGGAGATCGAGAACACGTTGGTCGAGCATCCCTCGATCGCCCAGGTCGCCGTCGTCGGCATGCCGGACGAGCGACTCGGCGAGGTTGGTTGCGCGTTCGCCATCGCTCGACCGGGCACGGCCGTCGACGAGGCTGACGTGATCTCCTGGGCGCGCGAGCGCATGGCCAACTTCAAGGTCCCGCGGCGCATCCACGTCGTCGAGGCCCTGCCGACCAATGCCAGCGGGAAGGTCCTCAAGCACGAACTCCGAGACCTTGCCGTCACGTCCGCGACCCGCTCATGAGCAAGCCGGCGCACGCGGCCATCGGCGCGACGGACGTTGGTCCGGTGGACGTCGAGGACATCGGGCTGGGCCCGATCGAACTCGGGGCGATGCTCTTCACCATGATCGACCCGCATCGCGGTCACGAGGTCGCCTACAACCGTTGGTACGAGCGCGACCACCTCATGGCGGGCTGCACGATCGGCCCGTACTGCTGGGCCGCGAAACGCTGGGTCGCCCCGCGTGCCTACAAGGATCTGCGGTACGTCACGAATGACGGCGTGGCCGACGATCCGTCCAAGGGCTCCTACCTGTCGCTGTACTGGCTTCTCAAGGGGCACGTCGAGGACTGGAACCGGTGGGCCTTCCGGGAGTTCCGCTGGCTGCACGAGAACGGTCGGATGTTCCCCCACCGCGACCACGTGCACACGCTGCTCTACGAGCACGACTGGGCGCAGTACGCCAACGACGACCCGGTGCCGTCCTCGCTGGCGCTGGACCATCCGTTCAAGGGTGTGGCGGTCGTGGTCGGGGAGGCCACCGGGGGACGCGAGGCCTTCGATGCATGGGCGCGCGAGGACTGGCTTCCCGGGCTCCAGGAGTCAGGCGCCGCCGAGATGACCCTGTCCTTCACCGGCGTCCCGCTGCAGGTCGAGGCCGAGGGCGTCGCCCGTGACGACGGCCCGGGGCAGAAGTTCCTCCACCTGTCATTCCTTCGCGAGGATCCACTCCAGACGTGGGCCGGGTCGTTCGGGCAGGCAGCAGCCAAGGTCGAGGCATCGGGGCTGGGCCGTGTCACGTGGGCCGGGCCATTCATTCCCACGGTCGTCGGCACCGACCAGTGGACCGACCAACTGTGGTGAGGGTGGCTGGACCGGGCGGCCGTTAGGTTGCAGGACGCACGCACCGATCGACGATCGCCGAGGACCTGATGGCCGACCCCCGCGAACCTGCCTGGATGCCGGACCCCATGGGACGCTTCGACCACCGATGGTGGGACGGTGCGAAGTGGACCGATCAGGTGTCGCGCAACGGCCAGGCGATGACCGACCCGCTGGGAACGCAGGACGGGCATGTCCCCACGACCCGCGACACCGAGTCACGGATCCAGCGGCAGGTGGGGCAGAAGGCCGGCATGGCGGACGCCGTGATGCCTGGTGGCGGCACGTTGTTCAGCGAGCCCGTCCTGGTCGTGAACCAGAAGGCGAAGTTGATCGAGGTCAACAATGAGTACGCCGTCTATGACGGCCAAGGCAAGCAGATCGGCGCCATCCGCCAGGTCGGCCAGTCCTCCGTGAAGAAGCTGCTCCGCATCGTGGCGGACGTCGATCAGTTCCTGACCCACAGGCTGGAACTGGTGGACAGCACGGGCGCTGTCCAGTTGCGGGTCACCCGCCCGGCGAAGTTCCTGAAGTCGAAGGTCATCGTCGAGGCGCCCGACGGCCGCGAGATCGGCCAACTGGTGCAGCAGAACGCCATTGGCAAGATCCGGTTCGACCTTGTGGCGCAGGGCGGCTCCATCGGCTCACTGCAGGCAGAGAACTGGCGCGCCTGGGACTTCTCGATCAAGGACGCCCGGGGCATCGAGGTCGCGCGGATCAAGAAGACGTTCGAGGGCATCGCCAAGACCATGTTCACGACCGCCGACAACTACGTCGTCCGGATCCATCGCCCCCTGGACGACCCGCTGCGGTCCCTCGTCGTCGCCGCCGCGGTCAGCGTCGACACGGCGTTGAAGCAGGACAGCCGCGGGTTCAACTGAGCACGCCGGCAGGTTTCTGACGACCCGTCAGATTTGGCTAACGTGGCTCCATGGACCTTCGCGACACACCCGAAGAGGATGCCTTCCGCCACCGGCTGCGTGCCTGGCTGGCGGAGGCGATCCCGACCCTGCCCGCGGCTCCCGACCGGGACGACTGGGAGGCCCGACGGGCCTACGACACGCTCTGGCAGCGCCAGTTGCACGACGCGGGTTGGGCGGGGATCAACTGGCCGGTCGAGGCCGGGGGCCAGGGCGCCTCGCCGATGGAGCACCTGATCTTCCTCGAGGAGTCGGAGCGCGCCGGCGCCCCGTACGTGGGGATCAACTTCGTGGGCTTGCTCCACGCCGGGCCGACCATCAACGCCTGTGGGACACCGGAGCAGCGCGCTGAGCATCTGCCACGGATCCTCTCGGGCGAAGAGACCTGGTGCCAGGGCTTCTCGGAGCCGGATGCCGGGAGCGACCTCGCCAGCCTGCAGTGCAAGGCCGTCCGCGATGGTGACCACTACGTCGTCACGGGCCAGAAGATCTGGACCTCGCACGCCCAGGTCGCCGACTGGTGCGAGTTGCTGGTCCGAACGGACCCTGATGCTCCCAAGCACAAGGGCATCACCTGGCTGATGATGCCGATGGACCTGCCGGGCATCGACGTCCGGCCCCTGACGACGATCGCCGGCTCCACGGAGTTCTCGGAGGTCTTCCTCGACGAGGTCCGCATCCCGGTCGCGAACCGCATCGGCGAGGAGAACGACGGCTGGCGCGTGGCGATGGTCACGTTCTCCTTCGAACGAGGCACGGCCTTCGTCGGAGAGATGGTCCAGTCGCGGCTGATGCTCGGCCGGATGGTCGACGTCCTGCGCAAGAGCGAAGGGCGTGACGGCGGGACGCTCTGGGACGACATCGGCGTCCGGCGTGAGGTCGGCCACCTCGCGGCCGAGTTGGACGCCCTGTGGGCCCTGACCCAGCGCAACGTGACCCAGGCGACCGTGGACGGTGTTCCCGGCGTCGGCGGTTCCGTGTTCAAGCTTGCGTACAGCGAAGCCCGGCACCGGTTGGGGGATCTCGCCATGCGGGTCCTGGGCGCGGGTGGCCTCTCCCTCGACGACCTTGCCGAGATCGATGGCGGCGAGCATGTCCGTGGCTGGATCCACGCGATGTCGATCTCCATCGCGGCGGGCACCAGCCAGATCCAGCGCAACATCGTCGGGGAACGCATCCTCGGCCTGCCACGCGACCGCTGAGGAGCCGCTGATGCACTTCGACCTCGATGATGACGAGCGGGCGCTGCAGGAGGGCATCCGGCAGTTGGTCAAGGGACGCCTGGGCATGGAACGCGTCCGGGCGTCGGCCGACACCGACGGCGTGGACCGACCGCTGTTCGCCGAACTGGCCGAGGCGGGGATCTTCGCCCTGACGATGCGCGAGGAGGACGGCGGGCTCGGGCTCGGGACCACCCACGCCGCCGTGGTGTTCGAGGAACTCGGGCGTGTCCTTGCTCCGGGTCCACTGGTGGCAACGCACCTGGCAGCAGGTGGCATCGACGGCGCTTCCGACGGCCGCACGATTGTCGGGATCGTGGAGCGCAACCGCCGACCCAGCGTCGTCGAGCACCTCGGTGGGCTGGACCAGGCCTTGATCCTCGACGACGACGGCGTGCACGTTGCCGCGGTCGGGGAGATCGTCGGAGCCCGCGTTGCCCGGCCACTGGACCCGACGACACCGATCTGGGAGGTCGCGGAACTGCCGCGCGGCGAGCAGGTTGGGGGGCCGGCGCAGGCCGTCGTCCTCCGAGCCCGTCGTGACGTGCTCGTCGCGTCGATGCTGGTGGGCAGCGCAGCCGCCAGCACCGACCTGGCCGTGGCCTACGCCAAGGAACGTCAGCAGTTCGGCAAGGCGATCGGCGCGTTCCAGGCCGTCAAGCACCTCTGCGCCGACATGTTGACACGGGCCGAGGTTGCACGTGCGGCCGTCCACAGTGCGGCGGTCCACCTCGACGACCCGGGCGTCGGTGATCAACGTCGCGCTCTGGCTGGTGGCGCCCTGCTTGCACACGAGGCCGCGACGAAGAACGCCAAGGCCTGCATCCAGGTGCATGGCGGGATGGGCTTCACCTGGGAGGTCGACGCGCACCTTCATCTCAAGCGCTCGATCGCCTGGGCTGCGATGATGGCCAGTCCGGACGAGCACGCGGAGGCAATCGCCGCGTCACTGTGACACGACCCGAGGACCAGCCATGGCTGAGCAGGAACCGACTGATCGTGACCTGACCCAGCAGGCGACGCACGCATCCAAGGCCCATGGAGCGGGGGACGAGGTCCGTGCCAGGTACCAGGCGTATCTCGGTGACACGGCTCGGATCGTGTCCTTCGATGCGCCCGGCTCCACCGGGTTCTCCTCGGAGACCTACCTCGTGGACGTCGAGGTCGACGGGGCCATCCGGCACGAGGTCCTGCGGACGATCCCGACCGGTGAGACCGTGTTCCAGACCTACGACCTCGGACTGCAGGTCGCGTGTCTGCGTCAGTTGGGCGATGTCGTGCCGACCCCGGAGGTCCTGGCCCACGTCGAGGACCCCGCAGTGCTGGGTCGGCCCTTCTACGTCATGCGACGCATCGACGGCCGGATCCCGGACGACAACCCGCCGTACACGATGGTCGGCTGGCTCAAGGATGCCCCCTTCGCCCTGCAGGCGGCCGTCTACGAATCCGGGATCGACGTCATTTCGACCTTGGCCACCACGACCCCCGGTGAGGTCGGACTGACGGACGTGCTGGAGCGCCCCGAACTGGGCGGCACCGGACTGGAGCAGCAGATCCGTTGGTGGCGTGACCTCTACGACTGGGGACGCGAGGGCGGCGAGCAACCGACCCTCGACGCTGCCTGGGAGTGGCTCGACAAGAACCGTCCGGATGACCCCGGCCGGGACTGCGTGCTGTGGGGGGACGCCCGCGTGTCCAACATGGTGTTCGGTGACAAGGGCGAGGTCGCGGCGGTCCTCGACTGGGAGATGGCGGGCCTCGGGCCGGCCGAGATCGACCTGGCGTGGTTCCTCTGGATGGACCGGCAGTTCACCGTCGTCTTCGACATGCCTCGACTCGAGGGGTTCCCGGGCGAGGACGCGCTGATCGAACGGTGGACCCACGTCACGGGCCATCCGCCGGAGCACCTGGACTGGTACCTGATCTTCGCTGGCGTCCGCTTCTCCATCACGCTGATGCGTGTGGCGCTGCGCTCGAAAGCGGACGGCAAGATCCCGCAGGAGGCCGACGTGGAACGCAACAACCTCGGCACGCGGCTGGTGGCCCGGGAGCTGGGGCTGCCCGAGCCCGGACCCATCGGGCTGATGGGATGAGACCGACAAGGACGTTGCCGTGCTGAGCACCTGGGACGACTACCCGATCCACCAGGCGGCACTGCCCGTCCTGCAACCGGTCGACGGGGACACCACTCGGTACGACCGCTACTTCTTCCACGGGTATGACGTGGAGCGGGGCGCGATCTTCGTGGTTGCCCTCGGCATCTACCCGAACCGTTCGATCGTCGATGCGGCCTTCGTGGTCAGTGCCGACGGTGAGCAACGATCGGTCTTCACGTCCGGGCGGATGACCGAGGACCGGGCCACCGCCGTCGGGCCGGTCACCGTGGAGATCGTGGAGCCGCTGCGCACCCTGCGGGTCGTCGTCGATGCCCCCGAGCAGGGACTGCGGGCGGACCTGACGTTCACCGCGAGGACCGCGCCGGTGCAGGAACCTCGCCAGACGATGATGGACCGCTCGCGCATCATCATGGACACCTGTCGGTTCACCCAGTTCGGCAGCTGGGACGGTTCCGTGAGCAGCGGGGACGACGACTTCGAGGTGCAATCCTGGTCCGGGACCCGTGATCGCTCCTGGGGCATCCGCCCCCTGGCCGGTGCCACGCCGGCCGCACCGGCGACCGAGGGGTCCGCCGGGATCTGGTGGACCTGGTCACCGATCCAGTTCGACGACGGCTGCGTGCACGTCGCCCTGGCCGAGGATGCCCACGGCTCCCCGACGCTCCGGGGCGCGACGCATGTCCCGCTGCTGGGCACGGACGGGGAGGCCCGTCATGCCCGCGACGCCATCATGAACATCGAGTGGAACGGGTCCGCGCGAGTGGCTGACGGGGCGCGCGTCACCCTTCGGGATCGACCCGGCAAGGACGAACTCGGGATCACGCTCGCACCTGTGGCGAAGGTCTTCATGCGCGGGGCCGGGTACCTGAACTTCGACTGGGCCCAGGGCGACTGGAAGGGCGAGACGGAGGTCGGGGGCGAACACCTCGTTCACGCAGAGCTGGACCCTGCCACCGATTTCACGCTGCTGCACGTCCAGCATGTCTGCGTCGCAGAGGCGTCGGACGGCCGGGTCGGTCGGGCGGTGCTCGAGCACCTCGCCATCGGCCCCCACGAGCCTTCGGGCTTCGACGACTTCATGGGGCCGGCCAACTGACCAGGCGGCCTCCCGGTGATCCCTTCCAGCGGTGGCCCGGCGAGGGCCTAGCGTGGGCGGTCCTCGTCACCGCGGAGCCCTTGTGGCCACCAGCATCCACGTCACCTCGTTCGAGCCGGCTGCCGGCAAGACCCTCGTGGTCCTCGCGCTCGTCGACCACCTCGCCGTCACGGCGGGGCGCGTCGGTTACCTGCGCCCGGTCACCCCGTTGCCCGACGACGACCGGGCGGCGCTGGTGCGTTCGCGTCTCTCGCCCGGTCATGACGATGTCGTGGAGCTGGCTGGGGCCGCCGAGCTGGCCGACCTGGTCGCAGAGGGACGGACCGGGGAGTTGGTGGCCAGGGCGCTGGAGGCGTATCACGACCTCATGGCGCGCTGTGACGTCGTCGTGGTCGACGGCCCGGACCACACCGGCGTCGTCGGCACGCGTGACCTGGAGCTGGACGCGGCGCTGATCGGCGACCTTGGCGTGCCGGTTCTCGCGATCGTCAAGGGCACGGGCCGACGCGCCTCCGCCATCGTGGACGCCGTCGGTGTGGCCCACGACCGGTTGACCGACATCGGCGCCACCCACCTGGGCACCGTCGTGAACCGCGTCGACGCCAGGGTGATCGACGCCGCGCTGGAGGAACTGGGGCCCCAACCCGTGCCGGTGCAGTTCATCCCGGAGGACCCACTGCTGGCGGCCCCGACGGCGGCCGAGGTCTTCGAGGCGATCGGCGCCCGACGGGTCCCGACCGGGCGGGCGGATGCGCCCTTCGACGACCAGCGGCCCGTGACCGGTGTTCGCGTCGGGGCAATGACCATGCCGAACCTCGTCGGCCGGCTCACTGAGGGCACGCTGCTGCTGACGCCTGCCGACCGCACCGAGGTCGTCCTGGCCGCGCTGGTTGCCGACGTCACGCCGGAACTGCCGTCTGTCGCCGGCGTCGTTCTGACCGGCGGCCTGCCCCTGGACGAGCGCGTGCTGCAGTTGTTCGCGGGTGTGCAGAGCGCGGTCCCCGTGGTGGCGGTGGACGCCGACACGTTCGTCACCGCTTCGGCCGTCGACGACGTGCCTGCGGTCCTGCGGCCGCACCACGAACGCACCGTGCAGTACGCGTTGGAACTGACCGCCAAGTGGCTCGACCTCGACGCGGTCACGGGCAAGTTGGCCGAGACCCGCATCGCCCGGGTGACGCCACGCATGTTCGAGCGACAGTTGGTCGAGCGAGCTGCCGCCGACCGGCGGACGGTCGTGTTGCCCGAGGGCACGGACGACCGCATCCTGCTTGCCAGCCGGATCCTTCGAGATCGTGAGGTCGCGGACCTCGTGTTGCTGGGTGTCGAGGCCGACGTCCGGCGACGCGCCGAGGAGTTGCAGGTCGACCTTGGGGACATCCCCGTGCTGGACCCGGCGACCGACGAACGCCTGGACCAGTTCGCCGCGACCTACCAGGAGCTTCGGGCGCACAAGGGGATCTCGCTGGACCAGGCACGCGACCGCATGACCGACGTCAGCTACTTCGGCACGATGATGGTGCACCTGGGGCAGGCCGACGGCATGGTCTCCGGTGCTGCCCACACGACCGCCCACACGATCCGGCCAGCGTTCGAGTTCATCCGCACCCGCCCCGGCTTCGACGTCGTCTCCAGCGTCTTCCTGATGTCGCTGGCCGACCGTGTGCTGGTGTACGGCGACTGTGCCGTCATCCCGAACCCGACGAGCGACGAGCTGGCCGACATCGCGATCGCGTCGGCCGCAACGGCCGCGACGTTCGGCATCGAGCCTCGGGTGGCAATGCTTTCCTACTCGACGGGGAGCAGCGGCAGTGGCTCGGACGTCCAGAAGGTGGCCGCGGCGGTGGAGCTCGCCAAGGAGCGCGCCCCGGACCTGTTGATCGACGGGCCGTTGCAGTACGACGCGGCCATCGATCCGGGCGTCGCGAAGAAGAAGGCACCGGGTTCACCCGTCGCTGGCCGTGCAACGGTCTTCGTCTTCCCCGACCTCGACACCGGCAACACCACGTACAAGGCCGTGCAGCGCTCCGCCGGGGCGGTCGCGATCGGCCCCGTGCTGCAGGGCCTCAACGCCCCGGTGAACGACCTGTCCCGAGGCTGCCTGGTGCCCGACGTCGTGAACACCGTCGCCATCACCGCAATCCAGGCGCAGGTGGCTGACGCCCGTGGGAGCGCGTCGTGAACGTGCTCGTCATCAACGCGGGATCGTCCAGCCTCAAAGCCGCCGTCGTCCATGCGGATGGTTCGCGCAGCCTCGACGAGACGATCGAGCGCATCGGCGAGGACGGGGGAGCGTTCGAGGACCACAGCCAGGCCCTCGAGCACGTCCTGTCCGAGGTCGACCGGGCCTCGCTCGGCGCCGTTGGCCACCGCGTCGTCCACGGGGGCGAACGTTTCGTCGAGCCCGTGATCGTCGACGACGAGGTCGTGGCCGGGATCGAGGAGTGCACCCCGCTGGCACCGCTGCACAACCCGGCCAACCTCGCCGGGATCGCGGCGGCCCGTCAGGTGCTTGGCGGTCTCCCTCATGTCGCGGTGTTCGACACCGCGTTCCACGCGACGATGCCGCCAGCCGCGTACCGATATGCCGTGCCGGGGGACTGGTATCGGGACCACGGCATCCGGCGGTACGGCTTCCATGGGACCAGCCACGCCTACGTCAGCAGAAGGGCCGCGGCGTTCCTGGGACGACCGTTGGTTGACCTGCGCATCGTGACGGCCCACCTCGGCAACGGGGCCAGCGTCTGCGCCGTCGACGGGGGCCGCAGCGTCGACACCTCGATGGGCCTCGGGCCACTCGCCGGCCTGGTGATGGGCACCCGATCGGGCGACATCGATCCGACGGTCATCTTCCACCTGGTCGAGCAGGTGGGCCTGTCGTTGGACGAGGTGCAGACCACGTTGCAACGGCGCAGCGGGCTGCGCGGCATGGCGGGTACCAGCGACCTCCGCGACGTGCAGTCCTCCCTTGTCGGCGGGGACGAGGACGCCGCCCTGGCCATCGACGTGCTCACCCATCGCCTGGTGGGCTACATCGGGGCGTACGCCACCGGCATGGGGGCGTTGGACGCCCTGGTGTTCACCGCAGGGATCGGCGAGCACTCGGCGCTGGTCCGGCAGCGGGTCTGTCGAGGCCTCGGTCTGATGGGCATCGTCCTGGACGACGCCGCGAACGAGGCCGTTGACGGTGAGGCCCGGATCGACGTGGCAGGTGCGGGACCGGCGGTGCTGGTGATCCCGACGGACGAGGAGGGTGAGATCGCTCGGCAGGCAGCGGCGGTCGTGGCCCGCGATCGTTGACGTAGCTTGGGTGTCGATCCCCTCGGGAGTGCACGATGCGGGCAGTGGTGGCGACGGAGTACGGCGGCCCCGAGGCCATGACGCTCGTGGAGTTGCCCGACCCGGTGGCGGGGCCGGGTGAGGTGCGCCTCCGCGTCGCAGCGACAACGCTGCAGGCGCTCGACTGGCACCTGTTGCGCGGAGAGCCCCTCCCGGTCCGCGCGTCCGAGGGACTCCGAGCGCCCAAGCGCACGATCCATGGCGTCGACCTCGCTGGCACCGTGCTCGAGGTCGGCGAGGGCGTCGGCGAGCTGGCCGTCGGCGACGAGGTCGTCGGCTGGGCGGAGCACGGCGGTGGTCTTGCGGAGCAAGTGGTCGTGCAACGTGACCATCTTCATCCGCGCCCCACGGCATTGACGCTCGAGGAGGGCGCCACCTTGGGCGTCGCCGCGTTCACCGCGCTGCAGGCGCTGCGGGACCACGGCGAATTGGCGGCGGGCGAGAGGGTCGCGATCGTGGGCGCGTCCGGTGGCGTGGGCCACTTCGCGGTGCAGATGGCCAAGGCGATGGGCGGGCACGTCATCGGCGTCTGCTCGACACGGAACGTCGCGATGGTCCGGGACCTGGGCGCCGACGCGGTGATCGACCGGACGACCGACGACTGGACCGAGGCCGGACCCTTTGACCTTGTCGTCCAGGTGGCCGGCGACACGCCAGTCCGGGACGTGCTCGCCACGCTGCGTCCGGGAGGACGGTTCGTGCTCGTCGGCATGAACCGTGGCGGCCCGCGTTGGGGAATGATGGGATGGTTCGTGGCGGCGATGCTCCGCGCGGCTGTCGACCGCCGCATGCGGACCTTCACCGCGAACGAGAACGCCGACGACCTGGCCGTGCTCGTCACGATGGCCGAGCGCGGCGAGCTCCGTCCGGTCGTCGACCGGACGTTCCCGCTCGCCGACGCAGCAGAGGCGATGCGCTTCGTCGAAGCGGGCCACGCGAGCGGCAAGGTCCTCGTCGTGCCGTGAGGGGCGCTCGCATCGTCGACGACCCATCCGCTGAAGGCGGTCAGTCCTTCCCCTTGCCCTTCTTCTTGCCCTTGGGCGGCTTGTACGACGAGGTGGGCCTCTCCGACGCGCAGGCCTGGTCGCCCTCGGCGAACGAGTCCGCGTCGCCACCGCTTGCGCAGGTCCAACGGGCGAGGTCCAGCATCGGCAGGTCGGAGGCCTCGACGCCTTCCAGTGCTGCGGTCATGTACGCGCCCCACAGCTGTGCAGGAACGGAGCCACCCGTGACGCTGCGCACACCGAAGATGTTGCGCATCGGCTTGGGCTGCTCGTACCCGATCCAGACCGCGGTGGCGAGCTCCCGGGTGTAGCCGACGAGCCAGGCGTCGCGGTTGTCGTTGGTCGTGCCGGTCTTGGC
>CBDTZE010000017.1:0-14253 GCA_965364815.1 uncultured Nitriliruptoria bacterium
TGCCGATCACCTGCTCACCCGCCGGGTGGACAGTGCCTATGTCGCAAGGCTCCTGTCGGCGTGGGCCAGCCGCTATCTGCCCGAGGCGACATCGAGCGAACCGGAACCCGAGCAGCCGCCTCAAGGTGAGGTCATTGTCGAGGAATCCGGCACGGGCGCCTTCGCGCAGATCGTGCGTGCTGGCACCCACGCATTCGTCGCTGACGAACCAGCAGGGATCGGCGACGACACTGGCCCGAACCCCTACGACCTGCTCCTGGCGTCACTCGGTGCCTGCACGTCGATGACGCTGCGGATGTATGCCAACCGCAAGAGCCTGCCACTGGAGCATGTGCGCGTCACCCTGAGCCACACCCGGACCCACACGGACGACTGCGCCGACCCCGAGGACGCCCCCTGCAAGATCGAGGTGATCGAGCGGGTCATCGAACTGCGGGGCGACCTGACCGACGAACAACGCGCCTCGCTGACGCGGATCGCCGATCGGTGCCCGGTGCACCGCACGCTGAAGGGCGACATTCGTGTGGCCACGACCATCCTGAGCCCGGCAGCGCCTGCTGCACTCGACCGAAAGACGCGTCAACCGTGAGTCCGAACCTCGTCCTGTTCATCCTGATCGGGCTGGTCCTGTTCGCGGGGGTCAGCCGACTGTTCGTTCTGGCCCGCCGAGCAACGCGCTCCAGCGCCCCGTCAGACGAGTCGGGGGCAACGCCGAACCCGTTGGCCCAGGAACCCCGCGAACCCAATGGGCCAGAGGACAAGCCATGACGAAGACCGTCGAGGAATCGCCGGCCTCCACGCTCCCCTCACCGACAGGGGCAGCTCTGGCCACGCTCATCCGTCGTCATGTGCTCGTCGCCGTGGCGGGCGGGGTGATCATGCTCGGCTTCTGGTTCAGCCGACCGCAGTGGGACCCGGAGATGAGGCTTTGGAAGGCCGTTGGCGATGGGTCGCTGGTGCTCCTGCTGGTGACCGTTGCCTTGGGGCCCTTGGTGAAGCTCTGGCGACCGGCACGGCGGGCGATCCCGTGGCGTCGCGAAATCGGGATCTGGTTCGCCGTGCTCGCCTCATTGCACACCGTTCTCATCCTCAACGGTTGGACTCGGTGGACCCTGAGTCGCTTCTTCGGCTACGAGTTCGTCGAGCAACTCGGTCGCGAGGCGAGGATGGAGCCTGGCTTCGGACTCGCCAACGCGATGGGCCTCGTTGCGCTGATCTGGGCGCTCGTTCTGGCCGCCACATCGTCGGACCGGGCGATCCGATCACTCGGACCGTCGGCCTGGAAGTGGCTCCACAACTCGACCCTTGTCGTGTTCAACCTCGTGCTGCTCCACGTCGGCTACTTCCTGTTCATGCACTACACGCTCTCATTCCATCGCGCCCCACCGGACCCTGACTGGTTCCGAGCGCCATTCGCGATGCTCGGCATCGTGGTCATCGGCCTGCAGGTCGCTGCCTTCATCGCCACGTCACGTCGCGCCGTGGCTCGGGTCGCCCACTGAGCGACAAAGACTCGGGCCGCACGCTGGGCCCGCTGGCGCGGGCGTGACCTTGCGTCAACAGCCTGCGGACGACCGGCCGGCTTTGGCGTTAACTCGGAGGCTGAGGCGTTATCTTGGGAAGATGCGCACGCGAACGATTCCCGTCGGGCGGGCGGCCATGATGGTGGTTGCCTTGCTCGTTCTTGCGCACGTTCTCACGGGGGCGACGATCGTCCATGCTGCCGCAGAGACGTGGGCCGGTCCGAGCACCGCCGGTTCCACCGTGTCGGGATCGGCGCCGCACGCGACCTCGCCCGTCGCGTGCCACGACGGCGGAGCCTGCATGAACGCGGACCGCCCGACGACGAACCTCGTCCTGCTCCTCGCCTTCGCCCTGCTCACGGCGACCCTTGTTCCTCTGGTGCAGCGTCGCGTCCTGACGGCCGACGGATGGCGCCGGCGCCAGCAGGGGCCGGCTGCGCCCTGGACCCAACGGGTCGCCGATGGGATCCTCCTGATCTAGATGTCAGGCGTCCACCGCAGACCCGCGGCGGATGCCCTCATTACCGTGGCGTTTGAACGCGACCTTCAGGAGTACCGAAATGACATCATCACGTTCCCTTCGATCCATCAGTAGTGCGGCCATTGCCGCCACGCTCGTCCTGGCCGCTTGCAGCGGCTCCGACGACACCGCGGCAACACCCGATGACACCCCGTCGGCATCCATGAGCGGTGACATGGGCGACACGAACGGCGACGACCACGGATCGTTCGCCTTCGGCGAGCCAGCCGACGAGGCCGACGCTGACCGAACGGTCGAGGTCGAGGCCTTCGACGCGCTCTCCTACGACCCGGCGACCGTGGCCGTCGAGGCAGGTGAGATCGTCACGTTCGTCGTCACCAACTCCGGCGCGGCCACGCATGAGTTCGTCATCGGCGACACGGCGGTGCAGAACGAGCACGAGGAAGAGATGCAGAACATGGAGGCCGGCATGCAGATGGGTGATGAACCCAACGCCCTCGAATTGGCCGCGGGCGAGACGAAGAGCATCACCTGGCACTTCACCCAGGCCGGCCAACTGGAGTTCGCCTGCCATCAGCCGGGCCACTACGCGGGCGGGATGATCGGGACCTTCGACGTCTCGTGATCGTGTGACTTGGGGTGCCCGGACTTCGGTGTGGGCACCCCAGCACATCCCTGGGGCCGCCTACATGTTCTGGTGGTCGGCCTTGGGTTCGCCAGTCCCCTCGTGGTTCATGGCGCCAGGTTTCTGGCTGCCCGTCACGGGGCCTCTGACCTTGAGGTAGACGGCTTCGAACGCGAAGATGGCGGCCACCCCCGCTGAGGCGAGCACGATGATCAGCGGATCGTCACGGCCCTTGATGACAACAAAGGCGATCAAGGCAACAGCATCGGCGACGATGGCGGCGATCGGGATCCAGCCGCGTGCGTCGACGTCGTCGCGCAGGTGTCGGAACACTCCCCACTGGATGGCGATGTCCATCACGAGGTAGAAGATGGCGCCGATCGCTGCGATGCGGCTGAGGTCGAAGAAGACGGCCAGTGTGCCGGCGACCACGACCGTGTAGACGAGGGTGTGTTGCCGGACGCCACCGGGCATGCCGAAGTGGCGGTGGGGGATCAGTGCCATGTCGGTGAGCATGGCCAGCATCCGGGAGACGGCAAACAGGCTTGCGAGCAGTCCCGACGCGGTGGCCACGATGGCGATCGCGACGGTGAACGCCACGCCCGCGTCGCCCATGGCGGGTCGTGCTGCCTCGGCCAGCGCGTAGTTCTTGGCCTGGATGATCTCCGAAATCGACAGGGTCGAGCCGACCGCGAAGGCGACCAGCAGATAGACCACGACGCAGATCGCCAGCGAGATGACAATGGCGCGCCCGACGTTGCGGTGGGGGTCGCGAACCTCGCCGCCGCTGTTGGTGATCGTGGTGAATCCCTTGTAGGCCAGGATGGCCAGGGCGACACCTGCGAGCATCCCTGCGGCTCCCGGGTCCGAGCTGGCCAGACCTGCGCTGGCCGATGAGAAGGAGAAGCCAGCGACCACGAGCGTGACCGCCGCGAAGACGAGGATGCCCCCGACCTTCAGGACGGCTGCGATCTTGGAGACAGTCCCGATGACCTTGTTGCCCGCGATGTTGACAAGGAACGCGGCAACGATCAGACCCAGGGCCAACAGCGGGACCAGCGAACTGGTGTCGGCGACGTTGAACAGTCGAAGTGTGTAGGTGCCGAAGGTCCGGGCGACCAGGCTCTCGTTGATGACCATGGAGAAGACCATGAGCATCGAGCCGGCAGCGGTAATGGTCGAGCGCCCGTAGGCACGGGACAGGATCATGGCGATTCCGCCGGCGGACGGGTGGGCGTTGGAGACCTTGATGTAGCCGTACGCGCTGAGCCCGCTGATGATTGCGGCGATGACGAACGCGACCGGGAACAGCGGACCGGCGAGTTCAGCGATCTGACCCGTCAGGGCGAAGATCCCGGCACCGATCATGACGCCTGTGCCCATGGCGACGGTGCCCGACAGCGTCAGCGTTCCGGGTTCGTACTCGGTGTCGGACTTCATCAAGGATGCTCCGGGGATGCCAGTGCGCGCGACTCGTCGCTCGACGGTAACAGCGGCAGTGATGGGCCTGGCTCGCTGATGGTCCTTGGGAAGCGGGCCGAAGGACTCTGCTCATCATCGGGTGGACGGGCGATGCTGTTCCCAACGCAAGGAGGCGTGATGCCCAGCATCCAGCGCGACGAACCGACCGGCGATCCCACGCCGATTCCTCGCCCCGACCCCGATCAGCCGCAACGGGTCAGCGTTGACGCGACCTGGGGCACGCTGCAGCCGATGCAGCTCGCGGACGGCGTGCGGACGGTGGGCGAGCTGGAAGTCATCGACCACCTCGAGGCCGGCCGCCCCGTCGTCGACTCCCGCTTGGCCGAGCATCACGCCGTCCTCACGTTGCCGGGCGCCGTGAGCATCCCCCACCCAGACTCGAGCGCCCGCCTCGATGAACTCGACCCGGCGACGCCGACGGTGTTCTTCTGCAACGGCCCCCAATGCGGGCAGTCACCCCTGGCGATCGGTGCTCTCCTGGAGGCCGGGCACCCCGCTGAGATGATCTGGTACTACCGGGGCGGGCTTCACGATTGGATGACGCTCGGCCTGCCGACGGTCACGCCGCAAGACCAGCACGTCCAAGCCAGGTGACGGCCGCCGACTCCACGAGAACCCAATTCGGTTCACCACCGACCGCTTGTTGTCTGGGTCTGACTGGGGCGTCAGCCGACCGGGTGCGAGCGGCGACGACGTGCCGACATGACGAGGCCGGAGAGTGCGGTCCCCAACCCGATCACCGCCAGGCCGCCGCCAGTGGCAGGCAAGGCGGCGGACGTCGGTGCGGCCTCTGGCGCTGGCGCCGGAGTTGCTGTTGGAGCCGACGGGCCACCTGCAGCGGGCTGGGGGGCCGGGATGTCCAACTCGATCGCGTCAGGTGTCTTCGTGACGTAGAAGCCGAGGTTCAGGTCGTCGGAGAAGATGTAGCCGGCAAGGGGCGCGTACTGCTTCGCGGACCAGGTGCTGGCGCCGTCGGGCACGATGTAGCCGGACTCGACCAGCCCCACGCCATTCTCTCCCCACCCGGTCGCCGGTGTGGGTCCCTGGGTGAGCGAGGTGAAGTCAAAGACCCGGGTTCCGCCGCCGTACCAGGCGATCGTGAGCGAGGTCCCGTTGGGGTTGAGTTCCATGACGTGACTGGTGCAGGATTCGACTGCCCCGCCCGTCGCTTCGTCGTAGCCGCGGTTCGTGACCGGGCCGACTCCGGCGTACGTCTGACCGAGGTAGACCGGCGCCGCTTCATTGCTGATGTCGAAGGTGTGGATTGCGCCACCGGGGCACGGGTAGGTCAGGCCGCCGCCAGCTTCGTCGCCGACGAACAGGAACTGGCCGTCGGGGCTCACCAGGGTGTCGTGCACGATGGACTCACCGGGGGCGGCGAAGATCGCGATCAGTGAGGGGTTCTCGGGGTCGGAGGTGTCGAGGATCTTGATGTCAGTGACCGCCGCGAGGTAGGCCCGCGTTCCGTCGGCGTTGAAGCGGATGTCGTGCGGTGAGCTTCCCAGATCGGTGTAGCGGCTCACCTCGACCGGGTTGGCCGGATCGGTGATGTCAAAGATCGGGATGTTCGTGGTCTGCCCGATGGACGACGACGAGATGAACAGGTAGTCGCCACTGGGGTGGATGGTGTTGTTGTGCGACCCGCCGGACGGATTTGCGGCGTTGCCGATCACCACCGGCTTGTAGATGTCGCTCAGGTCAACCAGGGCTGAGCCGCTCCGGTAAGGGAGCTCCTCGCCGTCCGGCCCGATGTACGAGCAATCGCCACCGCCTTGGCCACCGATGGCGGCGATCATGCCGTCGGGTGACACCTGTGGATCGCCCTGGCTGATGGAGCACGGGATCTGTGAGACCACGTACGGCTCCTCGGGGACCGTGATGTCCACGATGTTGGCACCCTCCGCCTGGTTGCCCACGATGGCGAAGTGCCGTGTGGCAGGGACGGCCAACTCGATCAGTTCTCCTGCCGGATTCTTCCACACGGTGAGTTCGCGGCTGGTGAATTCCAGGTCGGTTCCGTTGGAGCCTTCGATCGTTGCAACGATCTCGAAGCCCTCCGAGGCGCTTGGTGGCGCCTGCGCCACGGCGATACCTGCACCGACGACACCGAGCCCCAGGGCAAGGCCAACGGACAACGGAACAAAACGAAATGTCAGCATGGCGGAACAATCCTCGCTTGGCGGTCTCCGAGACGCGATTCGACCCAGAGGCACGTTGGAGATGTTCGACGAGGCACGTTGGAGATGTTCGACGCGGCCCGAAGCGAGTCCTGCCGGTTGGACCGCCGAAGGGACGGTCAACGCACGGAAACCACTGCCGGCGGTCCGCCGCAAGACCGATGCGAGCGGGATGCGGCGCGCTGATGGTCCCTGGAATGCGGACCGAAGGGCCCTGCCAACCTGGAGCGCGTCGGGCGATGCTGGCACCAACGCAGAAGGAGCATCGTCATGCTGGTGGCCATCAATGTCGCATCGACCGTCCTGGCCCAGAACGGCTGGGGGAATCACATGTGGGGATGGAACTGGGGTTGGTGGATGGGATTGGCGATGGTGGGGTTCTGGGCCGCCGTCATCTGGTTCGTGGTGACGCTGGCGCGTGGCCGGGACCGGCAGCCGCCGCACGATGAACCGGGCTCGCACGACCGTGCCCGTTCCGTGCTCGCCGAGCGCCTGGCTCGTGGGGAGATCGACCCGGCCGAGTACCGCGACCGACTCGACTCGCTGCACTGACGCGGCCGAGGTGCGACGTCCGGTTTTGCCAGCGAGCACCGATCGGTGCCCCGGTTGCCGCGCGACTCTCCCCATGCACGTGCAGGCATCGAGGTGTGCCACCGGCCCTCGCTACGGTGGAAATCCACAAACTGGGAGACCACCCCGTCAGCTCGACAATTGACCGACGTGCGTTCCTGCACCGTGCCGGCCAGACCGGAGCCGCTGCCGCAATCGCCGCCGGCCTCCCGCGTCCCGTGGCCCACGCCGACCAGACCCTCGCTCCGTTCCTGCATGGCGTCGCGTCAGGTGACCCGCTGCACGACCGCGTGATCCTGTGGACCCGGGTGACCCCGGTGGAGAGCCATGACGGCGGTGACCTACCGGTTCGGTGGATCGTTGCTCGCGACGTCGAGATGACGGACGTCGTCACCGAGGGTGTCACCTCGGCGACGGCCGAGCGCGACTGGACGGTCAAGATCGACCCGACCGGCCTCGCGCCGTTCATGACCTACTTCTTCGTCTTCGAGGTGGATGGGTGCCGGTCGTTGGTCGGGCGCACGAAGACTGCGCCCGCCCCTGATCAGATCGTGGACCGGCTGCGCTTCGGGGTCGCATCCTGCGCGAACTACTCAGGCGGTTTCTTCAACGTCTACGCCGTGATGGCTCAGCGCAACGACCTCGACGCGATCCTGCACCTCGGCGATTACCTCTACGAGTACGGCAACGGAGCGGACCGCTACGGCCCCGGCGCTGGGGAGCTGTCCGAGCCGCGTGACATGGTGCCCGACCTGGAGATGGTGACCCTCGAGGAGTACCGCCTCCGGCACGGCCACTACAAGCAGGATCCCGACCTCCGTCGCCTGCACCAGCTCTTCCCGTTCATCGTGACCTGGGACGACCACGAGACCACCGACAACTCGCACCGCGATGGGGCCTTCAACCACGGCGACGGCGACAACCCGGCCGAGGACGGCCTCGACTGGGAGGTCAGGAAGCGTTGGGCCACGCGGGCCTACGACGAGTGGATGCCGATCCGGCTCCCCGATCCCGCCGACACGCTGACCATCTACCGGGCGTTCCGTTACGGCGACCTCGCCGACATCGTCGTCCTGGACACGCGCCTCGAGGACCGTGACCCCGACATCGGCATCCCCGCTGGGGCGCAGGCTGACGACCCGGACCGCCGGATGATCTCCGACGCACAGCGTGCGTTCCTCGACGGCGCGCTCGACGGCGCGCAGCAGCGTGGCACGACGTGGAAGATTGTGGCTCAACAAGTGATGATGATGCAGTGGGCCATCGTGGGGATCCCGCAGCTTCCGACCGGTCCGGACACGCCCACGCCCTTCAACCAGGGTGGCGTCGCGTTCAACGGCGATGCCTGGGATGGCTACCAAGCCGAGCGGGACCGGCTGTTCTCCGCCATCCGGGACAACGACGTGGAGAACGTCGTGGTGCTGACCGGAGACATCCACACGTCGTGGGCCGGGGACTTGACCGAGGACCCGTTCAACCCGCTGGTCTACGACCCGTCGGGCCTCAACCCGCTCGTGCCCCGCAACATCGGCATCGAGTTCGTGACGCCGTCAGTCACGGCAGCGAACTTCGAAGCGCTGGGTGAGGAGGCGTCGCAGTCGGCCGCAGCGGCCATCTCGGGCGGCAACCCACACATCAAGATGGTCGACCTGACCGGCCACGGTTACACCGTGCTCGACGTCACACCGGAACGGCTGCAGTCCGACTGGTTCTTCGTCGACACGGTCCTGGCGCCGTCGGACAACGAGAGGCACCACGACTCGTGGTACGCCGACGCTGGGGGCAACCGCTTGGTCCAGTCGGCGGACCCGGCCGACGACCGGCCCGGCGTTCCCGCCGCACCATCGCCCCAGGCGACACCATGCAACGTGGTGGACGCAGAGAAGGCGGCGCCGATCGTCAGCCTGCCGGCGACGGGAGGGGGCGCGGCGCTCATCGGCCTCGGAGCCCTGGCCGGCGCGGGTGCGTTGCGCCTGCGCTCGCGACGCACCAAGCAGGGCGGGACCTGACGCGGTTCCCCGGGCTGGTCGAGCCAGCTCACAGACGGCGATGGCCACCGGGCATGGTGGTCATGCCGGCAGGATGCTCCAGTGCAGATCCGCGGGCGTGGCCCCGGGGTTGGACCAGCCGGCCACGGAGGCCGACGTGGTCACGAGGCTGTCCCCTGCCTGCAGCGTCTCGAGTTGGCCACCGACGTCGAGGTCGACGACGCCGGACAGCACCGTGATGAGTTCGGGTGACTTCACCGGGAACGGCGCACCTCGGCCGGAGGCATCCGGGTCGATCGTGATCAGCCAGGTCTCGGCGAGGCCGGGCTCTGCCGTCAGCCGTCGCCGTGTCATGCCATGCGACGTCGCTGATGACGGTTGGGCGCCCCGCCGGGCGATGACGTAACCAGACGGGCGGGGGTCCTCGGGGCCGAAGGGCACGCCCAGCGACTGCCAGATCCGGGTGATGGTGTCAGCTGAAACGCCCCGGGTTCCTCGTTCGAGTTGGGACAGCGCAGACGGGCTGATGTCGACCAGGCGAGCCAGTTCGGTCTGCGAGATCCCGCGTTGGGTTCGCTCCGCAAGGACACGTTCGCCCAGGGCTGTGTCGCCCCGCCCCGGCTGGCCCACGGGGGCCAGGCTGGTCGCGTCCACGTCCACCCGGCGGCCGACCACGTTGTCGGGGCGGCCGTCGGCCTTGAGGACACTGGCGCGCAGCGTGTCGGGAGCCTCTCCCGGTTTGATGTCCACGATCACCTGCGTGATCTCTGCAAGTCGGCGCAGGTACTTCGGCTTGTGCTTCTTCGGGTCCATCGGCCATAGGGCGATGCTCCCGCGCGTGTAGAGCCGCGGGCAGGCCCACAGGAAGAAGTCCAACGAGGCGTCCGCCCCCCAGGCCTCCTGCATCGCCGTGAGCGTCCAGAAGACGAACAAGGCCTCGCCGCCGACCTGGCGGTCGAGGTCAGCCACGGTCTCACGAGCCTGCTCGACGCTGCTCGGTGGAGCGGAGTTGCCTGCGGCGAGGTCCGTGATGAGCAGATCGTCGGGGTGTCCACCCGGCCAGGCGACGCCCGCCGTGCAGGCAACCAGCGAGCGTCCGCCACGGGCGCTGACGAAGTGCTCGACGATCGTGTCCAGCACCGGGCCGCCGCCGTGGCTCTGGACGACCAGGTTGTCGCCGACACGCACGCCCTGGATCAGGCTGTCCAGGGACGGCACGCCCGTTGTGAACGGGTCCGTCAAGCTGAGGCCGTCAGTGCGGTACCCAAGATGGCTCCACTGATGAGTGATCCGGTCAAGACAAGCAGGCCGACGCGTGATCGCTCATTGCCGAGATACATGACGACGAAGAGGGGGACGACGCTCATCGTCAACATCACGAGGACGATGATGGAAGTGACCAGGGTGTTCACGAGGTTCGCCGATCTTGGAGCGTGGCGACCAGTTCCTCGAAGGCGAGCCTGACGAGGCCGGTCGGGGGATGGGGATGGGCCGAGTCGGGGCTGCGACGGGGAGGTGAGGCAGCCCGCGACTGGCTGCGGGAGAAGGCGGTCACGAGGACGGGGATCATGGCGGTCACCTCGCTCGTCGACGCTTGACGATCCGGCAGGTGTAGGGGCCGGATGGTGCGAGGACGGTCACGACGTCACCGACGCGGCGACCGTCGAGGGCACGTCCCATCGGCGAGCCGATCGACACGTTCTGCTCGGCTGCTGTGGCCTCCATCGGGTTGGTCAGCGTCACCCGGTCGATCGAACCGTCGTCGTACGCCAAGGTCACGACGTCGCCGAGTTCGACGATGGTCGGGTCGTCCTGGACGACGGCCGGCGAGACGGCCCGGTCGAGCAACGCCTGCAGGCGGGTCACCTGGGTGAGCAGGTCCCGGTAGCTGTCGTGCTCCGGCGCTCGGCCCTGGAGCCCGGCCTCCTCGGCCATGCGCCGTTGCCGCTCGGCGGCCTCGAGCAGCTGCTTCGAGAGCTTGGTACGGCCACTGCGGGTGAGGACCACGGGTCCTGGGGAGGTCGTCTGCATGGTCAGAGTCCTTTCTGGTTCTGCTTCACGAACTGTATCATCTGTGAAGCAAACAAGGAAGACGCCATGAGGGCTCATCGCTTTGCCAGGCGCGTCGGGTTCGGTGCTCGGCCGACAGCTTCGACCTCCGCCGCGAAGGTGGGGCAGACCGTCTTCCTGGGAGTTGACGATCCGTTCCTTGCATCCAGGTTGGCGCGCATGCTGCAACGCGCCCGAGTGCCGGTGTCCGCCGTCACGGGGGACTGGGACCAACAGATCATTTCGTCCACGGGCCGTCCGATCGCGATCATCGGATCTCCGGATCCGCTTCGGGCCGTCGAAGTCGTCCGACGGCTTCGAGGCCTCCGTTGCCCGATCGGAATCGTGGTCTGCATGGATGACGTACGCCTCTTCGACGAGACTTTCGAGGCTGGCGCCGACGCCTGGGTGTCGTCGGCCGTCGAGCCGGACGCTTTGGCCGTCGTCCTCAAGAGCGTCGGGGCCCCGATCCGGTGACGCACCTCGAGCAGGTGAGCGCCCCCGAGGGACGCCGCGGTCATTGCTCACCGGTGCTGCGTAGGTTTCGTCAACGAATGAACGAAGGCGCCTCTCATGCAGGACCAGCTTCCCCCGCAGGTCGATCCGTCGACGGGCACCGACTCCGCGGAGTCGGAGATCCAGCGGCTGATGGCATCGGAGCCCGCGGGCCAGGCCGTCGTGGCGATTGCCTTCAGCGAGAGCATGAAGGCACAGGAGGCGCTGTTGGCCGCGATGCGGCTGCAAAAGAACGGCCGCCTCAAGCTCGAGGACGCGGTCATCGCGATCAAGATGGACAGCGACAAGATCCGGCTGGTCCAGACCAAGGACGTCAGCGCCCCCCAGGCGGCGGCGTCTGGGTCGTGGTGGGGGCTGCTGGCCGGTCTGTTCGTCGGCGGCCCGATCGTCGGGCTCGCGCTGGGTGCTGCTGCCGGTGGCATCTGGGCCAAGATCCGCGACATCGGGATCGACGACGACGAGATGAAGCGCGTCGGCGAGACCCTCCAGCCCGGTGAGGCGGCACTGTTCCTGCTGATCGCCGACGGCCATGAGTCGCACGCGCTCTGGGAGGCCTCGAGGTTCGAGGGCCGACTGCTGGTGTCCACGTTCGGCGAGTCGATGTCCGAACGGATCCGCGAAGCCCTGGCCAAGACCGTCAACCCCTGGGGCGCCTGACGAGGCAGGGATGATGCGGCAGTCCAGCAGCAGGGCGAGCGTCGTCGGGGCCGGCGTGATCGGGCTGACGACCGCGCTCGCACTTCGTGCGGACGGCTGGGACGTCGAGGTCCTCACGGCCGAGGCCCCCACGGCGACCACGTCCGGCGTCGCGGCAGCGTTCTGGTATCCCTACCTCGCCGGCCCGGCCCAGTCGGTCGATCAGTGGGGGAGGGTGACCGCGAAACGGTTGGCCGAACTGGCGACGGACCCGGTTGTCCCGGTGATGGCCCGCACGGTGCATGAGTTCGTTCGCGAGGCATCGGTTGGTCCCGGCTGGCGGACCCAGATGCCGGACCTTGCCGCACTGGACGGGTCGCTGCCCGAGGGGGTCAACCACGGGTGGTCGTACACCTCGTGGGTTGCCGACATGCCCGCCTACCTGCAGTGGCTGGTCGACCGATGTGTCGACGTCGGCGTCGAACTGCAGGAACGTCGCCTGGAGTCACTCGGGTATGCCTGGGCGCCGGGGGTGGACCTCGTGGTCGACTGCGCCGGTGTCGAGGCACACCACCTCGCCCTGGACGTGACGGTCCAGCCGGTGTCCGGTCAGGTCGTGCTGGTCCGCGCCCCGTGGATCTCGCAGATCTCGTTGGACACGGACACGCCCCGCGGGGCCACGTATGTCGTCCCGCGGACCTCGACCGTCGTCTGCGGCGGCACGGCGACGGTCGGGTCGTGGTCTCGCGTCCCGGACGACGAGGTGACGGCGGACATCCTCGCGCGCTGCACGGCGATGGTCCCGTCACTCGCTGACGCCGAAGTGCTGGACGTCCAGGTGGGGCTCCGCCCGACGCGCCCCGAGGTCCGCCTCGACCTTGCCGGCGACGCTGACCGCCCGGTCCTGCACCACTACGGCCACGGCGGCGCTGGTCTCACTCTGTCGTGGGGCGCCGCCAACGATGCGGCCCAACTCGCCAGATCGGTGCTCCGGCGCTGACCGGTCGGGTCACGGCTCCAGTGGGGTCTCGGCGCAGGTCGATGCGCTGGGAGCGTGGACGCCAGCGAACGACCGCGGGGTGCCTGGCTGCTGGACGGGCGGATCCTCGGTTTCCAGATAGGTCTGGATGGCGTCGGCCACCGAACGGCCCATGGCGTCGAGGTACGCGCCGGTCCCGAACAGCGATGCCTCAGCGGGGTTGGCCAGGTACCCGGCCTCCAGCAACACGGTGGGTGTCGCCGGACGACGCAGCACGCCGTAGGCGTCCTTCGCGTCGGAGGTCAGGACGGACAGCACCCCCGCGTCGTGGGCTCGCGTCCACTGCACGTCGAAGGGTTGCAGCGCCGCCACGACATGGTCGTACAGCAGTCCGCCCAGGCGACTCGATGCCGGGTTCTCCGACTGGATGTAGACCTCGGTGCCAGGGGTGTCGGAGGTCGCGCTGGCCGGGGCGTTGTGGTGCACCGACACCATGAGGCGAGCGGCCATCGCGTCCGCGAACTCGGCCCGGACCGACAGGAGCACGGCGTAGTCGCCGGATCGCGTCGAGGCCCACGTGATGCCTCGGCGGTCGAGTTCCTCGCCGATGGCCTGCACGACCTGGAGGTTGAGATCGGACTCGGTGCGGTCGCCGGATGGACTCAGGGCGCCGGTGTCCTGGCGCCCCCCATGCCCGGGGTCGAGCACCACATCCACCGCGGTCAGTGGTGCCCACGACCCCAGCACGGCCTCGGCCCCACAAGGGGTGCGGACGGTCGCCGACCAACGGGAGACATCCAGGACCTGCATCGGGATGCCACTGGGGGACAGGGCCCCACGGATGGTGGGGTCGGCGAGGCTGTCCGCAGGATTCGCGTCGGTGATCGACGGGGCGGCGGCTGGGGCAGCCTCGGCTGGCGTCGGGTGGCCTGTCGCGGCGCACGAGGCGCTGGCCAAGGAGACCATGAGGCCTGCAGCCACGGCCCAGCGACCCGGATGTTGCGACGACGGCACGCGTGTTCCCGGACTCGAGCGGACTCCGTCTCGGCCCATGCCGACACCACCACCCGACAACCGGTGAACGTACGAGCGGTGCAGGAGTTCTCTGCGCAGCCCAGACGGCCCTCAGGGTCAGGCGTCTGGGAAGGGGACGACGACGCCGTCAGACTCCGTCGACCAGTGGAAGGTCACGCTCGTCACGGTCGCATCGAACGCGAGGGGTTCCCA
>CBDTZE010000018.1:0-13308 GCA_965364815.1 uncultured Nitriliruptoria bacterium
TCGCCGTTGCGGTCCAGCAGCACGCTGGGTGAGGCAAGTGCTCGGCGGTCGGGGACGTCCCAGTCAGCGTTGAGCGCGATCGCCGCAACCGCCCCGGTGAGGAGCGTCAGGGCGAGGACGGCCGAGATCGCGAGGACCACGAGCCGCTTGAGGAAGAGGCTGATGCGCACCCCCGCAGCGTAGGCCTGCGGGGCGGTGTTCAGCCGAGCACTTCCCAGCCGGTCTGGCCCGACCCGTTGACGGTCAGCAGGGCCGGCGCGATGTTCCCGGCCGAGTCGATCGCATCGCAACGGAAGGACGCCCCGATGGGCAGCACGCGCAGCCGGGGGCTGCCGCAGTCCAGTCGGACACGGTCACCCAGCGAGTCCGACATCTGCTGGCCCACCAAGTCCTCGGTGGCGTCGAGCCGGTGGACGATGTCCAACGTCGTCCAGTCCCAGGTGCCGGGCGCCCCGCCGACCTCGACACGGACGCGGACGAATTGGCGCTCGACGTCGGCGACGCAGGCCAGCACGTCGCCACCCTCCCAGTCACGGTCGGCACAGGTGACGCCGAAGAACGTCATGCCCTCGGCCTCGTAGGCCGGCGAGAGGGTCACCCGGATGTCCTCTTCCAACGCCGTGACGTCGAGGAAGGTCGGGTCGGTCGAGGTGCAGGCCGACCCCAGAAAAGCAGCGACCGCCGCTCCGGCGAGGATGCGGCGGTGGGGGGTTCTCAGGGTCGCGGTCATGGGCCGGACACTAGTCACGCGTCCGGTCGGGACGGCTGGGCTCGGTGCGAAGCTCAGGCCGCGTCGTTGGGTGTGGTGCTCTCGCGGCGGTCCCGGCGGTCCTGGCGCTCCTGGCGGTCCTGGCCGGCTCCACGGGTCGTGCGGTCGACGGCTCTGCGGGCGTGGCGCTCGACGAGTCGCGTCAGTTCCTGCATCTCCCAGTCGGCAGCCGGGTCGGACACATTGAGCTGCTCTGCGTGTCGTGTTTCCATGGCTTCACCGGTCGGTCGGGGGATGTGATGGGAACGTTCCCCGCGTCGTCGAGGGGCATCCCCCGGTGGCCTGCAGGGACGGACAGTTGCCGATCGACACCTCGACGGTGGCACGACCCGGCCAATGCACGGCGCGGTGGAACTCGGGAGGGTTGGGACCCGTCCCGGTCCGACTCAGCCGGCGAGGCCGTCGAGGCCGTCGAGGTCGAGGATGTCCGACGCCGACAGCAGGGCGCGCAGCGGTGGCCTGGCCTCGCCCCGCAGCTCGCGCTCCTGGTCGATGGCTGCGACGTAGGTGGCCACGGTGCGCTCGGCGACCTGTGCCCAGTCGTAACGCTCGTGGATGACCTCGCGGGCAGCGTCGACCAGCCGGGCGGCCAACACCTCGTCGGTCAGCAACTCGACGATGGCGTCGGCGAGGGCGTCGGGGTCGTCCGGGGGGACGCGCAGACCGGTGTCGCCGGCGCTGACGATCTCGCGAAGTCCTCCGGTGTCACCGACGACGACCGGCGTGCCGCACGCCATCGCCTCGATGGCCACCAGGCCGAACGGTTCGTAGATCGACGGCGCGACGGCGACGTCTGCCGCTGCGTAGTGCAGCCGCAGCTCCTCGTCCTCGAGGAACCCGGTGAACGTCACGAAGTCGGCCACGCCGAGTTCGTCGACCATCCGGCGAAGCTCGTCGGAGTAGGTGCCGGTGCCCGCGATGAAGAAGTGCACCGGCCCCACCTCGGCGTTGAGACGGATCAGCGTGTGCAGAACGGTCTGCACGCCCTTCTCGTACTCCAGCCGGCCGGCGAACAGGACCATGCGCTCGTCGGGGCAGATCCTGGCCCGGAAGGCCTCCACGTCGGCGCGCGGCATCGCGAAGTCCTGGACCGCCACGCCATTGGGGATGACGTCGACCTTGTCGGCCGGCAGTTCGAAGATCCGGTTGACCTGCTCACGCATGTACCGGGAGCAGGTGATGACGCGGCGGGCCTCGTAGGTCAGCCACCACTCGACCTGGTGGATGAGCTTGTTCATCGGTCCCGGCAGCCACCCCTGATGACGGCCGTACTCGGTGGCGTGGACGGTCGCGACCAGCGGCAGGTCATGGGTGCCCTTGAGGGCGGCTGCCGCGTAGGCGACCAGCCAGTCGTGGGCGTGGATCACGTCGATGTCGTACTGGTTGCAGATCCGTTGTGCTGCGGCCTGCACGCCGTTGTTGAACGCCAGGACCCAGGAGATCAGGTCCTCGAACGGGATGAACGGCGGTGCCTCGGCGACCCGGACCACGTGGATCCCGTCGTCGAGCCATTCCTCCGCCGGGGCGCCCGGGTGGTCGCGGGTGACGACGTGGACCTCGTGGCCCGCGGCGGCCAGCGTGCGTGACAGGGCCGCGACGTGGCGGCCCAGGCCGCCCACGACACGGGGCGGGTACTCCCAGGACAGCAGCAGGATCTTCATCGGTGGTGCCTGACTCGGCGGTGCGGACGTGGTGGTGGCGGGCGGGCCCGCGGGGGCGACGGGCGGTCTGGTGGCGTCCGCCGGGGCGCGACGGTCATCGGCCGTGGCCGGTGGTGACTCGTCGGCGCCGGGCAGGCGGAAGGCGTCGAGCAGCGGCGTCACGTCCGGGGGCGCGCTGGTCAGCGCGTGCATGCCTCGGGCCTCGGCCAGCAGTGAGCCGGCGTCCGGGGCGCGTTCAAGGCCGTCGCAGAGACGATCGACGTGGTCGGCGTGCTGGCCGAAGCGCCACAGTGCGTACTCGGGGCTGCCGCCGCGGGTGACCAGGAACGGCCAGTCGGAGCACTGGGCCTGCAGCAATTCACGTGCGAGTTGTTCGCGGACCTCGACGGGGCCTGCGCCGGAGCGCAGCACGGCGCGTGCACGGGCCTCGACCTCGCGGAGCCGGGCCCACATCGGCCGAGTCTCCGGGGTGACCCAGGTTGCGTGACCCTTGGCGAAGCCCCACGAGGATTCTGGCAGGTCGAGGGAGCGGGCAACCGGCCGACGGGCACGCCGCGAGGCCAACGTCGTCGTGCGCAGCGTCGGTTCGTCGGCGACTCGGCGCAGCACGGCCTCCAGCCAGGCCACGCCCTCGTACCACCAGTGGCCGAAGAGCTCGGTGTCATAGGCCGCCACGACGAGGTCGCCGGGGCGGGCGTCGAGCGTGTCACGCAGCACCGCGACGAAGTGGTCGGCGTCGACGTCCACGGCCGCGGCGGCCCGGTCGGGCTCGTAGATCGCCTTGTGGCCCGGGGGCGTCGAACGGCTGGTGACCCGCCAGGACGGGTGGGTGCCCCACGTGCCGGGGGAGTGGAAGTCGAGGTACCAGTCGCCCCCCGGGTAGCCCGCGTCGGGCGACCACACGTGGTACGCGACGGAGAGGTCGCGGGCGTAGGCGACGACGTCCGAGTCACCGATCCGGGTGCCGTCCCCGGTCAGGGGGTCGGGCTCCGGGCGCGTCGTCCAGTCCTGTTCGACGCCGCCGGCGCCACGCACCAGCGTGGTGGCGTCGACCAGCGTGTGGGTGACACCGGCCGCGGCGTAGAGCGATTCCAGCCCTTCCAGCGGCGCCCCGTCGCGGGAGAGCGTCGGTGTCCCGTGCTCGTCGACGGCCAGGGGTTCCACGGTCGGGTCCCCGACCGGGCCGGCCGGCCGATACCCGCACTCGGGTGCCCAGATGCCGGTCGGGCGGCGGCCGAGCCATTCCTCGTGGTCGCGGAGTCCGACCTCCAGTTGCGCGGCCAACAGGTCCGGGTCGTCGACCAGCGGTTGGTAGGGGTGGGTTGCGGGGCCGCCGAGGATCTCGATGACGCCGCGACGGTCCAGGTCCGCCCAGACGGCCAGCAGCCCGCCCGCGGCCTCGATGCGCTCCCAGGCGTCCAGCAGGCGACGGAACCGTTGCCAGTGGTGGGCGTGCAGGGCGGTGACGTCCTCGCCCATGTGGTGGTGGTGTGCCTGCTCCCAGGAGCGCCACATCGCTGAGGACAGCCACGAACCGACCTCGGCGCGCAGTCGCTCGTCACGGACCTGGGCGGCGACCATCGGCGTGACGCCCAGCGTCAGCACGTCGGTGTGGCCCTCGTCCGCCAACCGCAGGAGGACGTCCGTGACCGGGAGCCACGACGTGGCCCAGGCCTGGAAGATCCATTCCTCACCGACGGGCCACTGCCCGTGCCCCTTGAGCCAGGGCAGGTGCGTGTGCAGCACGAACCCGACCTCGCCCGGCGCGCCGCTCATGCCTCGGCCGGGGTCATGGGCTCACGACAGAAGGCGATCAGGTCCAGCGACTCGTCCAGCCGCTCGTCGCGCGAGAGGTCGAAGAAGCTGGGGCGAACGGTCCGCACGAGGAGTTGCAGCCACCGAGGCCACTCGTCGGGTGGTGAGGCCATCTGCAGGTCGGTCATCGTGCCACCGCCCCGACGTTCGGCGGTGCGCAGGATGCGGCCGTGGTGCACGCCCACGATCCCCTCGACCTCGAGGCCCGCCTGCTGCAGTTCCGTATGCAGCTCCTCGGCAGTGAACTCGATGGTGTGGAAGGGGTTGGTCGGCGTGTCGCTGTCCGGCGTGAAGGTCAGGCGGTTCGGCGTGGCGATCACGATGCGGCCTCCCGGGCCGGTGACGCGTCGCAGCGAGGCGAGGTAGCCCGGGATGTCGTGCAGGTGCTCGATGACCTGGAAGCTGATGGTCATGCCGACCGCGTCGTCGTCCAGTGGCAGGGCCATCAACTCGGCGCGTTGGACGTCGACGCGCGAGTCCTCGCCGCCGTAGGTGCGAATGGCGTGGGCGACGGCGGCCTCGTCGAGGTCGACGCCGATGACCCGGACCGCCCCTGCCCGCTCCAGCAGGCGCAGCCCGTAGCCCTCGCCACAGCCCGCGTCGAGCACGACCCGGCCCCGGACGAGCGGGGCGACGAGGTCGTACGCGACCACGTGGCGCTGGAACCAGTAGTTCTCGTGCCAGATCCCCGGGAGGGTGCGCTCGCCGGTGAGGACCAGGGCGCGCTGGTCGTCGATCGGGGCGTCTGCGGGGGTCTCGGGCACGCCCGAAGGCTACGGAGGACGCGCAGGGGCCCGGCATTCGACGGGCGCGCCCCGTGCGACGTCGGGTGGTCGGGGCGCGCGTGCGCACGGCGAGGAATCCGGGACCGTTGCTGGCCGTCGCTACCGTCGGCGGTCTGCTGCCACCTTCTGGGGGGCACGCTGGTCGCGGTAACTTGGAACAAGCATTCCAGTTTCACGCATCACAGCGCCCCGTCCCCTCCGGCCTTGCCGGACGGCCGAAGGTTGCCGTGCTCTTCCGCCCGAATCGACGAAGGAAACGACCCCCATGAAGGTCCTCGTTCCCGTCAAGCGCGTGCCCGACACCGCTGGCAAGAAGGTCATCGACCCCAACGACAAGACCGTCGACCGCGAACAGGGCGAAACCGTCCTGTGCCCGGTCAACGAGTTCGCGATCGAGGAGGCCGTCAAGCTCAAGGAGAGCGCCGGCGCCGAGGTCAAGGTCCTGCTCGTCGGTCCCGACTCGGCCCAGCCGATCGTCCGCAAGGCCCTCTCGTACGGCCTCGACGCGGGCATCCACATCTCGGACCCCGGCATCGCCGGCTCGGACGCCCTGGGCACCGCGAAGGTCATCGCCGCTGCGCTCAAGCAGGAGGAGTTCGACCTCGTCATCTTCGGGAACCAGTCGACCGACGCCCGCACCTGCCTGGTGCCGGCCGCGGTCGCCGAGATCCTCGGCATCCCCTCGCTGACCTACGCACGCCACCTCGAGATCGACGGCGACAAGGTCGTCGTCCACCGCGAGCACGAGGAGGGCTGGGACGTCGTCGAGTCGACTCTCCCCGCCATCGTGTCCGTCGTGGAGGCCATCAACGAGCCCCGCTACCCCTCGTTCAAGGGGATCATGGCCGCCAAGTCCAAGCCGCTGGACGTCAAGTCCCTCGGTGACCTCGGTGAGACGCCTGCCGGCATCGGTGCCGGTGAGTCCGCAGCCACGATGTACGAGTTCTCCCCGCGCCCGCCCAAGGAGGCCGGAACGGTCGTCGAGGACGATGGCTCCGGTGCCGCCGCTGCGCAACTCGCGGACTGGCTCCAGGAGAAGAAGTTCATCTGACCGGACCCTCGCGGTCCTTCCGACCCATCGCGGTCACAAGGAGACTTTGCAATGAGTGAACTTCTCGTTCTCATCGATCACAGCGACGGCAAGCCCCGCAAGGTGTCGCTCCAGATGCTCAACGCCGCCAACCAGGTCGCGGACGGTGCCACCGTCGCCGCGGTCTGGCTGGGCGAGGGCGCGTCGGCTGCTGCCGACGTCCTCGGTCAGCACGGCGCTGCCAAGCTTTACACCTGGGAATCTGCCGAGGCCAAGGGCTTCGTCACCCTCCCGCAGGTCGAGGCGCTGCAGGTTGCGCTTGCGTCCTCCGGTGCCGACACGCTGCTCTTCGCGTCGTCGAACCACGTCAAGGACGTCGCCGCGCGCCTCGCCATCCGCGAGGACGCCGGCGTCCTGACCGACGTCACGGGCCTGGAGTCCGACGGCGGTCGCCTGGTCGCCACCAAGGAGGTCTTCGGCGGTGACACCATCACCAAGTCGAAGGTCTCCGACGGCAAGAAGCAGTTCATCGGTGTGTCGGCCAACGCCTTCCCGGTCGTCGAGACCGGTGGCTCCGCCCCCGAGGTCGTCGCCCTGGACGTGACCCTGTCCGACGGCGCCAAGCAGTCGGTCGTCACCTCGGTGGAGATCCAGTCCGGTGGTGACCGCCCCGACATCGGTGAGGCTGCCATTGTCATCGCCGGTGGTCGTGGCCTGGGCGAGGAAGAGGGCTTCCGCCTGATGGAAGAGCTCGCGGACACGCTGGGTGCCGGTGTCGGCGCCTCGCGCGCCGCGACCGACGCCGGTTGGTACCCGCACCGCTTCCAGGTCGGCCAGACCGGTCGCACGATCTCGCCGACGCTCTACATCGGTTCCGGCATCTCCGGCGCGATCCAGCACCGTGCCGGCATGCAGACCTCGCAGAACATCATCGCGATCAACAAGGACGCAGAGGCGCCGATCTTCCAGATCGCCGACTTCGGCGTCGTGGGCGACCTCTACAAGGTCGTCCCGAAGCTGATCGAGGAGATCAAGGCCCGCAAGGGCTGAGGTCACCAACGTTCGTCGTCGACGCCCCGCCCTCGTGGCGGGGCGTCGCGCTTTGGCAGGGTTAGCCTGCACGCCCCACCACCTTCCCGCTCACTGACAGGATCCACCGTGGCCGCTCCCTGGGACCGGCGCTCGCCCGCCGAGTTGACCCGTGTGCAGGGCGTTGCCCTGCAGAAGTGGCTGCCGTCGGTCGTGGACTTCACCAGCCACTGGGGCGCCGTGGCCAGCCGCCTCGGGGTCGAGTCGGACCAGCTTGGGACGCGCGAGGACCTGCTGCGCTTCCCGACGTCCCGCGAGCGCGAACTCCTCGCCGTCGCCGGACCCGGTGCCGCCGGCGTCGTACTGCGACCCAGCGAGGACCAGGTCAAGGCCGTCGCCTCGACCGGCACCCTGTTCGGCATCGCCGGTGCGATCCGCAACGGCGGCAAGGACGCGCTGCGACGCGCGGTGCTCGAGGAGTACAAGCCCGTCCACGTGCATCGCCGTGACGTCCAGGGGCTCGCCGTCGCCTACTCGCGCCGCGACCTCGACGTCCTGCATCGCACCGGGCAGCGGGCCGCCACGATCCTGGGTCTGACCGAGGACGACTACCTCGTCTCGGCGATCCCCGCCGGCCCGAACCTGACGTTCTGGGGCACCTATCACCTGGGCCTCGGCTCCTCGATGCTGGCGCTGCACCCCCGTGGGCACGGCGACGGACTCGGTCCGGTCGTCGAGTCGTTCGACCTCGCCCCGACCACGGCGGTCGCCGTGCTGCCGGATGAGGCGGTCGAGTTGGCCGAGGAGTTGGCCGCCGCCGATGCCACGGTCTCGCGCGTGCGGACCATCGTCCTGCTCGGGCCGGTCCCGACCGACGAGTTCCGGGCAGAGGTTGCCGAAGCCTGGCGGGCCGCCGGCGCCGCTTCTGACCTCGCCGTCCTGGCCCTCTGGGCCCCGCCGGAGTCACGCAGCCTGTGGGCAGAGCAGCGCGAACACCCCGGCTCGCTGGTGACCTACCCGGACCTCGAGGTCATCGAGGTCGTGGACCCACTGACGGGCCTGGTCACGGACGGTCCCGGTGACCTGGTGCTCTCCTCGATCGGCTGGGCGGGCACCGCCCTGGTGCGCTTCCAGACCGGCTGTTGGGTCGGCGGCATCGCGACCGAGGTCGACGAGGCAACCGGCCGGACCGCCCCGAGGATCCTCTCGGAGCAGGTCCCGGACACCTGGCAGCCGACGCTCGCGACCGTCGACGGCAGCGTGCGCGTGGACCTGCGGGGCATCGCCGCAACGGTCGGCAGCATCGGTTCGATCAGCAACTGGATCGTCGAGCTGCGCAAGCCCACGTCGCGCATCAAGCACGACCGCCTGGTCCTGGAGATCGGTGGCGACGTCCCCGACGAGGACCTGGCCCGGTTGAGCGACGCGCTTCCGACGGCCTTGGGTGTCGAACCGACGATGGTGAAGGTCGTGGCCCCTGCTCAGGTGGCCGCGCGGATCGCCGAGACGGGTTCGGTCTTCGTCGACCTGCGGTGATCCCGCACGGGCAGGTGCACGACGAAGGCGGCACCGGGCCGGGCGTCGTGATGGCTGATCCGACCACCGAGTTGTTCGATGATCGCGGCGACGAGGTGCAGGCCGAGGCCTGTTCCGCCATGCGTGCGGCGCAGGTGTGACTGCGCCTGCGTGAAGGGTTCGAAGAGGTGGTCGCGGAAGTCGCGTGGGACGCCGGGGCCATGATCGCGGACGACGATCGCGACGTCCTGGCGCTCGACCGCCACGGAGATCTCGATGGGTGCACCGCCGTGGACCCGGGCGTTCGTGATGAGCCCGGCCAGGGCACGCACGGCATACCGGCCGTCGACGGCGACCACGGCGTCCAGGTCGCCCCGGATCATCACGTGCTCCCGGTCGGTGCCGGCGTGTTCCAGTGCGCCGTTCACCAGCGTGACGACCTGTTGCTGCGTCGGACGCAGGGGCAGGATGCCTTCGGCCAACCGTGAGGACAGGTCGAGGTTCTGGACCAGCTCAGCCAGGTGTGAGGTGGACCGGGCGACGCGTTCGGCGAGTTCCCGGCGACGCTCGGGATCGATGTGGTCCCACCGTTCGGCCAGGAAAGCGGCAAGGCCGGAGGCTGACGTCGCGGGAGTTCGCAGTTCGTGGGACATCAGTGCGCTGAACTCGCGCTGCTGGCGAGCACCCCAGGCCAGGCGTCCGTAGGCGGCCTCGATCGTGGCGGCGTCGGACAGGGCGCGAGTGACCCAGGCGGCCAGCAGGGACACGACGAGAAGCGCCAGTGCGCCCAGGATGCGAGGGTCCTGCAAGGGGGCAGCCAGGTCGGGGTCGAAGGCCGCCTCGGAGCCCGCCACGTGGACGTTCCAGTCGGTTCCGGGGATGCGTGACGAGATTGCGCGGATGCCGTCGGTGTCGGGGACACCGTTGTCCAACAGGGTGGTGTCGTCGCTGGCGTGGATGGCGACGTGCACGTCCGACGGGGTGGCGGCCATGACCTCGGCGAAGCGCGACTGCGCGAGCGGCGATCCGACGGCCAGGACTCGTTCGCTGCCGTCGTGGGCGGTGTACGGCAGGGCGAAGGCGACGATGGGCGTGTCGGTGATGCCTGCCAGTTGCCCGACGCTGCGCTCGCCCGTGAAGGCGCGGGCGATCGACGGCATCCACGCGATGATCTGCGGACCATCCACGGGCACGTCGAGGTTGATGGCCAGGATCTCGACCGTCTGCGAATCCAGGACGGTCAGCAGCGGAAGTCCGGTGACCGGCGACGCCGCGTCGAGGGTGGCGCGGTCGACCTCGCCGCGCAGCAGGGCATTGGCGGTCGACTGGAGTCGGTCGAAGGATGCTCGGACCTCGGCCTCGACCAGGCCGCCCGTCGAGGAGGACAACGCCTGTGCCTGCTGCATCGCGGCGTCGCGGCGTGCGTCACGGTCGCTGGACTTCACCAACAGGAAGGTGGCGGCCACGGCGAAGGCGATGCCCCAGACCAGCAACAGCCGACTCGTCGAGATGCGGACACGGGCGTGGTCGGGTTTCGGTCGTCTTTCGACCAAGGGCATGGGTGTGGCCGATTCCGCAGGAGAGGGGTTGTCTGTTGATTCGGCACGATGAGGCGCCACTGAAGCGTTCAGCGTCCGTGTGACCGCTCCCTGCGAGACGAATGGCCCGACATGACCACCCGACTGCGTCTTGGTTCCCTGACTCTGGGGTTGTTGTTGCTGGTGGGGCCCATGGTGATTGGTGTGCTGCCTGCCTCGGCGGAGCATGCGACGGCACGCTGGTCAGGCTCCGGGAGGGTGCAGACCTCCCTGGAGGTCTCCCGGCAGACCTTCGCGTCCTCCTCGGTGGCGGTCCTGGCGAACCAGGGGGCCTTCGCGGATGCACTCGCCGCGGGGCCGATGGCCGGGGCGCGCGGCGGTCCGGTGCTGCTCTCGCCGGCGGACCGACTGCTGCCCGAGGTGGCAGATGAGCTGCGTCGCCTGGCTCCTGACGTCGTCTTCCTGATGGGTGGTCGGGCGGCGCTGTCCGACGCCCTGCGAGACCAGGTCGCGGCGGAGGGCTTCCGCGTCGAACGCATCTCCGGGCCGAACCGGTACGCGACGGCTGCGGCTGCCGCGGTCAACGCCGTCGAGGCGTGGATCGACGGCGGCGACGGCGGCGCGGGTCGGCAGGTCGTGATCGCGCTGGGCAACCACGTCGAGCAGTCGCGTGCCTGGCCGGACGCGCTGGCCGCCGGCGTCGCGGCAGGGCTGGGCCATGAGCCACTCCTGCTGATCGAGTCCTCACGGGTGCCGATCGAGACACGCGACGCGATCGCCGACCTCGGTGCGACGTCGGCCCTCATCGTCGGTGGCACATCGGCGATCCCGGACGCGACCGCCGACATGCTCGGCATCCCGTGGACGCGCATCAGCGGCGCGGATCGCTATGCGACCGCCGTCGCCCTTGCCAAGCGAGCGGTCGCCAACGGGGCGTCGTCCGCGGACCTGACCATCGTCACGGGCCGAGCCTTCCCGGACGCCCTCGGCGCCGTGCCGGCCGCGATCGCCCGCGGCAGCGCACTGCTGCTGGTCGACGGCCGCGACCTCGCCCGGTCGTCGGCCTCGCAACAGTGGCTCGAGTCCTTGCAGGGCAAGGTGGGCAGCGTCACGGTCGTCGGCGGTGGGTCTGCCGTCTCCGACGCCGTGGTCGCCCAGATCACCGACGCCGTCGACGGTCGCCAGGAACTCACCCTCGCTCTCGAAGAGGTCGTTCGCGCCGACACGGCCTTGGCCTTGCGTTCCGACCCCTCTCAGCCAGATGTGCTCTACGTCGCCGAACGGGCCGGGCGAGTGCTGCGGGTCGACGTGTCCGGCAGCACGCCCAAGGTGTCGACGTTCCTGGACATCTCGTCCTTGGTCGGCACCTCCGGCGAGCAGGGGCTGTTGGACCTGATCCTGCATCCGCAGTTCGCCGACAACGGCCGCTTCTACGTCCACTACTCGGGCGCCAGCGACGGTCGCACGGTCCTTGCCGAGTACCGGCGTCGGACCTCCGACCCGCGGATCGCGACGACCTCGGGCGCCGTGCTCTACGAGGTCGCCCAACCCAGGAACAACCACAACGGTGGTGGCTTGGCGTTCCTGCCCGACGGCACCTTGGTGATGGGACTGGGTGACGGCGGTGGTGCCAACGACACCTTCGGCACCGGCCAGGACCCGAACTCCGCGCTGGGATCGCTCCTGCGTTTCGAGGTGCCGTCGTTCGGCGTCGCCCGCGCCCCGGCCGACAACCCGTATGTGGACGGCCCGGGCGTGGACGAGATCTGGGCTCGGGGCCTGCGCAACCCGTACCGCATCTCCGTGGACGGCCCGTCAGGAACGCTCTGGATCGCCGACGTCGGCCAGGACCGCTTCGAGGAGATCAACGCGGTCGCCTGGAACGCCGGCAACGTCGACTACGGCTGGTCCACGATGGAGGGCCCCGCGTGCTTCGGAGCCGCGACGTGCGACCGCAACGGCCTGACCCTGCCCGTGCACAGCTACCCGCACGAAGGCGGGATCTGCTCCGTCACCGGCGGCTACGTCCACCGCGGCTCCATTCCCGCACTGCGCGGCCACTACGTCTACGGCGACTTCTGCTCGGGCGACATCTGGTCGCTGCGCCTGGTTGACGGCCAGGCGACGGACGTCCGGGCGTGGCCGGAGTTGGACGTCGGACTCGTCTTCTCGTTCGCGGCGGACGCGCGTGGCGAGACCTACGTGATGGGCAGCGGCACGGTCTGGCGGATCGTGGCCGGCTGAGCCGACCCGGGAGAGAGGTCCACCTCGATGGTGAGTGCGGTTGCGTCGGCCGCCAGCGTCGGACGCAGTCGCACCTCGCCGTTGGAGAAGAGTCGGTCGCCACGGCCGACGGCGTCGACGATCTCGTAGGTCGTGCCGATGTCGTCGGTGATGGTCCAGGCACGGTCCGCCGGCACGCGCCGGGCAAGCGGCGTGCTGGTCTCGCTGGTCGCCACCCGGGCGAAGCGCAGGTCCCACCACTGGTCCCAGACCTCCAGCGACAACAGGTCGACGCGGTGGCCGACGGCCTCGCCGAGTTCCAGCGCGAACGGGACGACGCGGAGGGGGCGGGGCGGTCCGGGCATGGTCTGTCCTCGGGCTTCGTCGGGTGGGGGCGCGGGGCGTGTGCATCGAGGTGCAACGGTGCACCGGAATGCACACGCGTCGAGGGTGGATGGCACGCTACGACGGATGACGTCACCACTCGCGGTCGGGACCTACGCCGACCATGCCGCCGACACCCCGGTCCGCCCGGCGGTGCTGAACGTGCTGCGCACGGCGGTCGAGGTCGTCGGCAACGCCAGCGCCGCGCATGCGGCCGGCCAGGCCGTCCGCACGCATGTCGAGGATGCGCGTGACCGCGTCGCATCCGCGATCGGGTGCCGCCCCGGTGAGATCGTGTTCACGTCCGGCGGCACGGAGGCGGACAACCTCGCCGTCAAGGGGTTGGTCTGGGGCGCTGCTGCGGCCGCGTCCGGTCGAGGAGAGACGCCGCACGTGGTCACGACAGCGGTCGAGCACCCGGCAGTCCTCGAACCCATTCGGTGGCTGGTCGAACGGGGCGAGGTCGACGCGACCTTCGTGCGCCCCGGACCCGACGGTGTCGTGGCGGCGGCCGATGTCCTGGCCGCGGTGACCGATGGGACCGTGTTGGTGTCCGTCA
>CBDTZE010000019.1:0-12817 GCA_965364815.1 uncultured Nitriliruptoria bacterium
GGGCGCACCGGGTTCAGCGCGTCGGGTGACACCACGCTCGACGCCACGGGGCGACTCCTGGTCGACGCCGTTGCCGAGGCCGTGCGCAATGCCGTGGCGCACACCCCGGGCGAGATCCGCGTCTTCCTGGAGGTCCGGGACGGCACGGCCACGGCCTGGGTCGCGGACCATGGGGGTGGATTCGATCCCGAACATGCTCCGACTGACCGGCACGGTGTGCGACAGTCCATCGTCGGCCGATTGGAACGCGCCGGGGGAGCAGCCGCGCTCACGTCGTCGGACGAGGGCAGCGAGTGGTGTCTCTCGGTCCCGGTTGTCGGTCGCCCGTCCCCCGATGTCTCCAGCGAGGATCCCCAATGACCTGGGTCGCGCACGTCGGTCGCAAGAGCGGCCTGGTTGATGCAACGCCGAGCTATGTCCGTGAAGTGATCGGTGATGCCCGCAAGGCCGGTGCGTTGGTCGGCAGCCACCTGGATCTCCCGGCCTCGCGCCTGGACGTCGACCCGCCCGTCTGGGCCCTGACACCTGTCGGGGTTGCCGGCGTCCACGCGCGCCCTGCTGTCGTGGTCTGGGTTGACGAGGCTCCGGCCGGCCTGCACCTGCGGACCGAGCCCGTGGATGGCTTCGATCCGACACGGCTCACGGCCGAGCTCGACCTGATCGACGAGGCCGGTGCCTGTCGGCTCGTTGCACGCTGGGACTGCGCCGTGGACCTCTCGATCCCGCGACTGGCCCGCAAGCCCGCTGGCCAGGTCGTTGGCCGCATCATCGGCAAGTTGGTGGACGAACTCCTCGAACAGTTGCGCGCCGCCACCCACTGAGGCGATGGCAGGACTCGGTGCCACGAACGTCGAAGGTCTGTGTGGGCCGGACGGGGGAGATGGCCGATGTTCCGTGGACGCTTGCTCGTTCTGCTGGCCCTTGTGGCGGGACTCGTACTCGCGGCGGCGCCTGCCGAACCGTTCGAGACCTTCGACTATGACTTCGGGCTGACCGTCGTGACGGACCCGACGCTCGGTCCGTACCAGTACCCGGTGGCGGTGCACGGCTCAGTCCACACGCCGACGGCGTTGGGGGAGGACCACCCGGTCGTCGTGCTGATGCATGGACGGCACGGAACCTGCGCGGTCTTGGGTGTCGAGACATTCGGGACGCAGGCCTGCCCCGACGCGGTGGTCGTGCAGCCCGTGGAATCCTTTCGCGGTTACGACGATCTCGCACAGGACCTCGCTGGACGTGGGTACGTGGTGCTCTCCATCGACGCCAACCATGTGAACGACCGAGACCTCCTCGGCGATGCCGGGGCGGCGGCGCGCGGTCAGTTGCTCCTCGAGACCTTGTCCGAGTTCCGCTCGGTGCACCGGACCGGGGTGCTGCGCAGCGGGATGGACGCCGGGCAGAGCGGGGCGCTCCAGGGTCGTCTCGATCTTGAGCGGATCGGGGTGATGGGCCACAGTCGTGGAGGCCAGGGCGTGGCCAGCGGAGCGAAGCAGAACCTCGACCTCCCGGAACCTTTCGGCATCCGTGCCCTGATGGCGATCGCGCCCACGTCCTTCGACCACGCGGTGGTCGTGGAGATGCCGTTCGCCACCATCCTGCCCTCGTGCGACGGAGACGTGTTCAACCTCCAAGGCGCGTGGATGTACGACAACGGTCGGCACGGGCCACACGCTCGCCACCAGTTCCACGTGCTGGGCGCGAATCACAACTGGTTCAACACGGTCTGGACGCAAAGCGACTACCGAGGCGGCGACGAGTTCTGTCGTGCGTCGTCCGAGGGTCGATTCTCCCCGGGCGAGCAAGCGTTGCTCGGGACGCAGTTGGTGTCGACCTTCTTTCGTGTCTACGTCGGTGACGAGACGCACCTCATGGCGTACCTGTCCGGCGATGTCCCGTTCCCGAGTGTCCGCGTGGGGGAGCGCGACGACGACTTCGGTGTCCCCGACGTCGTGGTGAGCCACCACCCCGCCGCCACCGATCGGCGGTCGCTCGTGACCTTCAGTTCGGCCTTGATCCCCCGCGCGGGTGATGGCGGAGAATCTCTGATTCTTGACATTCGCGGGGGCGTGTGTCGGGGCGAGGACTGTGGTGGCCCTACGCGCGCAGATGCCTGGATGTTCAAGTCGGCCGCCGGCGATGCTGGCGGATTCACCCTCCTGCTCGACGAACCGGAGGACTGGCGTGCGTGGGACCGCATCTGTGCTCGCTTCGCCGTGCCGCCCGACGGTGGCATCGGTGACCGGGCCAGCATCCAGTTCGTGGTGGCGTCAGGTGACGCTGTTCATCACGCGCCGGTCACCGGCTACCCGGCGCGCGCTGCGGTGGGCGACGTCGCGGCCGCGGCCGTTCTCAACATGGCATGCCTGGACCTGGACGACGTGCCCGACACTGACCTCGCGGCCGTGACATCCACAGCGATCGAAATCGGCCGGACGACGGTCCAGATCGCGGACTGGCAGTTGCAGCGGGTTCCTGGCTGAACAGGCACTCCTGGGCGACGCAGGGCGCCCCCTCTGGTCTTGTAGACATAATGTCCATTATCGGCGTACGTGGGGTGGGCTCGAGAGGGGCGCGGGGCGAGGCGACCGGGCGCCGTAGCGTCGTTGGCGGCTCGAGCGGACGACGGGGGCTTCTCCATGGCGCGGAAAGACCGGAACAAGGCGGCAGCGCGGCGGAAGGCCGCCGTGCAGCGTGCCCAGGCGAACACCGGGGCGACGAACCGTGACGTGGCACGGGAACGTCGTGAGGCGTTGGCGGCGCTGACGCCTTCGGCCGGGAGGATCCTGGCGCAGATCGACGGTCAGCCACGATCTGTCGACACCGTGGTGACCGCCATCGCCTTCGGGCGGGATCTGTTGGCACTCAAGGGTGCCGGCAACGAGGACGCCCGACTTCGGGCGGCCATCATCCACCGGGCCCTGTGTCAGCCGATCCCGCACGTCCTGCCGTCAGGGGCCTCCCTGGCGGAGGCGCTCGAGGTCGACCTCGCGTCACTGCCGGGCGGTGCGCACGACGGCGCAGTCACGCTGGCGGAGCACCTGGCGACGCTGGGGCGTCGGCATGACGCGGGCGAAGTGGACCTCTACGCACGGGTCGCTCCCCCGGGCCTCGATCGGCACGAACTCGCGGACGATGTGGACCTCGTCTGTGCAGCCGTGATGCCGGAGGGAGCCGCCGACGATGCGTCGCTCCCCCGGTTGTTGCTGGTGACCGAGCAAGGATGGCTGGACGTGTGGCCCGAGGCAGCGATCGCCGCCCACTCGCTCGGCGTCCTGACGGGTGCCTCCGCTGATGCGGTTGGTGAAGGCCTGCATGCCTGGCTCACCAGCGCCCGTGCGCAGGCGGTTGCCGCCGATGGTCCGGATGCACTGCCGGCGATCTTCGGTGGTCGTGATGTCGTGGCGGCGAGGCAGGCGGCTGAACGAAGCGCGGGAGGAGACCACCCCAAGATCGCGGGCCCGGTTCTCCTGGACCTGTTGGCGCCGCCGACCTGACGAGGCTCAGTGCTCGGCAAGTTCGATGATCTCGGTGATCTCGTCGCCGTCGGTCATGGTCGGGCCAGTGGCCGGCAAGGCCATGACGAACTTGGCCCCGGCGCCACTCGTTGGCACGTGAACCAGGTCGCCGCCGTTGAGTTCACAGAGTTCGCGCGAGATGGCGAGGCCCAGCCCGAGTCCGGCCGACGTTCGCTGGTCCCCTGTCGACGCCTGCTCGAAGCGGTCGAAGAGCCGGCCGACGAAGGCCGCCGGCACTCCCGGCCCATGGTCCCGGACCGCCAGTCGGAGCTGATCCTGGTCCAAGGTGGCCGTGATGACGAAGGGAGCCGCTCCGTACTTCTTGGCGTTGGTGAGAAGGTTGCACAACACCTGGGCGACGTGGTCGGGATCCGCGTGGGCCGTGGCGCCGTGAGGGACGCGTACGTCGACACCGTCTCGACCGACGACACTGACGCAGCTTTCGACGACCTCCCGGACGTCGAACGTCTCCGCGTGGGCGACCAGGCTTCCGGCACGCATGCGCGACACCGTCAGCAGGTCCTCGATCAGGCGCTGTTGGCGGCCGCCCTGGCGGTCGATCGTGGCGATCAGGGTCTGCCGCTGTTCGTCGTCGAGCCGGTCCCAGCGCATCAGCAGTGTCTGCGCGAAGCCACGGATGGCGGTCAGCGGTGTGCGCAGTTCGTGCGAGACCGTGGACACGAAGTCGTTCTTGGTGGCATCGGCCATCCGCAGCGCCTCGTTGGCGGCCTCCATCTCTGCCGCGTACTGGACGAGTTGCTCCGCCTGGTGCTCGAGTTGGCTCTCGCGACGCCGTCGGACCGCGATCTCGTCCTCGAGACGCCGGTAGGCGCCGGTGTAGAGGCGGCGATACCGCTCCGAGACGGCGTAGGCCAGCGCGATGCCGAGCAACAGGGTCAGGACCGTCAGGCCGAGCAGCAGGTTTCGCAGGGCGTCCGTCTGCGACTCGACCCGGCGCAGCTTGCCGACGAACTCGACCTCCTCGTGTGAGGACGTCGCCTTGACCGCGAGGTCCAGCGCGGCCAGTTCAGCGAGCGCCTCGGCGGTACCAGTTGCGGTTGCTGGCCGAGCCCGGAGACCGTCGAACCGGGCGAGTGCCTGGTGGAAGCCGGCGATCTCCCCGGGCGTCTCCACACCGAGGAAGACCAACTCGTCGGTCGCTTCTCGCAGGATCCGCAGCTGATTGGCCAGCAGGTCACGACGAAGTTGCACGTACTGCGTGTCGAGGCTCCGGTCGACCAAGACGGACTCGCGCAGCTTCAGGGTCTCGCGCTGGACGTCAGCCAGGATCGTGATGACCTGCGTCCCGGAGTTGTAGCCCTGTGCCGCCTGCTGGAGTCGCAGGAAGTTCTGGAGCAACAGGATCTCGGTCAGCACCGCCACCACCAGGAAACCGGCAAGGGCGATGGTGAGACGACGCGGCAGACGCGTCCTGGGGGCGGATGTCTCGTCGGTCACGTTCATCGCAGCTCCACATGGCGGATCGACCAGATCCACAGGTCGGGATTGGTCGAGGCCTCGCTGTCGCCACGCCACACGAACCGGATGGGCCCACCCCGGTCGACCCCGATCACACCGGGCAGGTCGTCGCGTGTGACCAGCAGGACGTCGCCGGACAGCAGGTCCGCGATGTCGATGGTCACCTGGTACTCGTCAAGTGCGGTCAAAGTCGCCGACGTGACGCCGTCCGGGACGCCGACCTCGGCAAGGATCCGGTCGAACGGCACGCCGACGAAGGTCACGTCGGCATCGACGAAGGGCTCGAAGACGGTCCACTGCTCACGGTGCAGTCGTTCGATCGTCGCCAGGTCGAAGGAGACGTCCGTGCCGTCGTTCGGGGCGGACGCTCCCCCGGAAAAGCTGAGGACCGGAGAATCCTGGGGGGCCGGAACCTCGCCGGCGAAGCTCTCACCCTGGTCCACGACGACCGGAGCCGTCGCGGCCTCGGACGTGACGTCCCCGCAGGCGGCGGTCGCCATCGAGAGCAACGCCGCGATGATCAAACGCTTCACGTGGTCCCCCGACCGGTCTCGATGTGCAGATCCTGTCGCCCGAGACCCGCTGGCCTGAAGTTGCCTGTGCGTGGCCCGATCGGGCGGTGCGGATGGCGCACACGGGTCACGCGAGGTTGCCGATGCCCACGCGATCACGCATGCGGCTCGTGCGTCGCTCCAACCATGCCGGGTCGTACCGGAACGCCTGTGTGGCGATGGTCGAGTCGTGGTGTCCGTCGAGCAACTCGAAGTGCTCGGTGTTGATCAGCGAGGGATGGGCCACGCCACACGCGTGGGCCAGCCGGACGATCTCGGCGTCGAGGCTGCGCAGGTAGCCAGCAACGCGAACCGACTTGTCGCTGGGAACCAGGCCCCGCACCTTGCGGGGGTCCTGCGTGGCGATCCCGACCGGGCAGTGGCCGGTGTGGCACTCCTGCGCCTGGATGCAGCCGAGGGACAACATGGCCTCGCGCGCCACGTAGACCATGTCCAGCCCCAGGCCGAGGCCAAGCAGCGCCCGGTCCGGGAATCCGAGCTTGCCGGCGCCGATCCAGAAGACGTCGTCCTCGATGCCGCGCTCCGCGAAGATCCGGTAGATCCTCGGGAAGCCCGTGAGGAACGGCACGGACACGTGGTCGGCGAACACCACCGGGGCCGCGCCGGTGCCGCCCTCGCCGCCGTCGATGGCGATGAAGTCGACCCCGCGGTCCCCCGCGGCCATGAGATCGGCCAGCTCCTCGAACCAGGCCGTCTGCCCGACCGCGGTCTTGATCCCGACGGGCAGGCCGGTTGCGTCGGCAATGGCCTCCACGAAGTCGAGCATCGAATCCGGGTCGTGGAACTCGCGATGGCTCGGTGGGCTGATGACGTCAACGCCCAGTGGCACGCCACGAATGGCCGCGATCTCCGGCGTGACCTTGGCCGCCGGGAGGACTCCCCCGAGTCCGGGCTTCGCCCCCTGCGACAGCTTGACCTCGATCGCCCGGACGGGAGCGGCTTCGCACTGCTCGACGAGTCGAGCCATCGAGAAACGTCCATCGGCGTCGCGCGCCCCGAAGTACCCCGTTCCGAGTTGCCAGATCAGGTCGCCGCCCTGGAGGTGGTGCGGTGCGATGCCGCCTTCCCCCGTGTTGTGCCACGCGCCAGCCTCGGCCGCGCCGGCGTTCAGGGCCTTGATGGCTGCTGAGGACAGCGATCCGAAACTCATGGCGGAGATGGCGATGAGGGAGGGTGGGCGGACGGCATGGTCGCGGCCCCTGGGGCCCCCGAGGGTCTTCGCGGCTGGGGTGAGGGGAGGATGCGTGCCGTCATGGGCCTCGGGATGCGCGGCGGACAGCGGCGTCGGACTGTGACGGATGACCAGGTAGTCGGGCGTCGTCTCGATCGGCGCTGCCGTGCCGAAGCCCTGGTAGGAATTCTGGCCCTTCGACACCTGATAGACCCACGAGCGTTGCACGCGGTCGAACGGTCGTTCCTCGGTGTCGCTGGCCACGATGTACTGGCGCAGTTCTGGCCCGAGCCGTTCGATCAGGTAGCGAAGGTGACCGACGACGGGATAGTTGCGCAGGATGGCATGGCGCGACTGAAGCACGTCGTGCAGGAAGACAGCCACCAGAAGAAGGGCCAGAAGGCCGAGGATCCAGGGTCCCAGAACGGCGCCTTGTGTCGATGCTGGCGACCCTAGGCGCTGACCCTGTCCTTGGTCCGACGACGCGGCGCGGACGCCCGGTAACTTTGCCTCTCGGGTTCTGAGCCCGTGCCCTCGAACGGGAGCCGCGAGATCGCGCATCTGCTTGTCGTTGACGACGACTCCTCCATTCGTCAGTTGTTGTCCGTGCTGCTGAGCACGGAGGGCCACGACGTGGTCACCGCCGAGGACGGCGTCGACGCCCTCGAGGTGTTCGCACGTGAGCCCTCGATCGACCTCGTCATCCTCGACGTGATGATGCCGAGGCTTGACGGCTACGGCGTGCTCGAACGGCTGCGTGGCGGGGATGAGCCCAGCGACGTCGCCGTGATCATGCTGACGGCCAAGGGCACCAAGGAAGATGAGCTCAAGGCGCAGCGCGCTGGCTCGGATGGCTACGTCACCAAGCCGTTCGATCCGGACATGCTCATCGGGCTCATCGATGTGACGCTCATGTTCACGCCAGAACAGCGTCGCCAGTCCCGGGTGGATCGCCAGAAGTCGATGCTCCCGGAGATCGGCGACGAGTGGGGCAACAGTCTCGCCTGACCAGCTTCGGCTGATCAGTCGAGCTCGCTGCCGACCACCGAGACGAAGCTGACCATCTCCCCCGGGTAGCCACCGAGGTTGTGGATGAGCGCACGCGTCCGGTCCGTCGTGAGTTGGCGCTCCCCGGCCTCGCCGCGCAGCTGCAGCCAGGCCTCGAAGTGCATGCGCAGGCCGCTGGCGCCGATCGGGTGGCCGAAGGCCTTGAGCCCGCCGTCGGGGTTCACCGGAAGGTCACCGTCGAGTCGGAAGGTCCCGGCGCGGACCTCCTTCCAGGCAGTCCCGCGATCTGCGAACCCCAGGTCCTCCATGAGGACCAACTCCGTGGGGGTGAAGCAGTCGTGCACCTCGGCCATGGCCAACTCCGCACGGGGGTCGGTGATGCCGGCCTGGGCGTAGGCGTCCTGCGCCGCCATGGCGGATTCCGGGAAGTGCGTGAAGTCGTAGTCCGGGTCCGCGAGACCACGCCCCGACCCGGCCACGAAGCTCAGCGCCTTGACGTAGATGGGGTGGTCGGTCCAGCGGTGGGCGTCCTCGGCGCGGACGACGATCGCGGCGGCGGCTCCGTCGGCCACGCCGGCACAGTCGAAGATGCCCAGTTGGCCCGCGACGGCCGGGGCGCGGCAGATGGTGTCGACGTCGACCTCGCGGCGGAACTGCGCCAGGGGGTTCTTCGCGCCGTTGGCATGGTTCTTGGAGGCGATCTCGGCAAGGATGATCCGCAACTCGTCCGGATCCACGCCGTACTTGGCGGCGTAGGCCGGGGCGACCAGCGAGAACATGGCCGCCGCAGTCAGCGTCCGGTTGGTGCCGTCGTTGGGGATCGGGAACTGGTTGAGGCCCTGGTACCCGGAGTCCTTGACCTTCTCCACGCCGACGGCCATGGCCACGTCGTACGCGCCACTGGCGACCGCATACGAGGCCTGGCGCAGCGCCTCGGAACCCGAGGAGCAGTAGTTCTCCACGCGGGTGACGGGGCGGCCCTGGAGTTGCAGCGGCCCGGCGAGGGTGATGCCGCTCATCCCGGTCTGTGCGGTGCCCAGCCAGTAGGCGTCGACGTCCGAGGGGGCCATCCCGGCGGAGCGCCAGGTGTCCGTCACGGCGTCGACCAACAGGTCGTCGGCGGACTTGTCCCAGTGCTCGCGGAAAGGGGTGCAGCCCATCCCGACGATCGCGACCTGGTCCTTGATTCCGTGGGAGCCCACGTCAGGCCTCGCTTCGCGCATCGGTGGAGTCGGCCGACCGAAGCGGCCGGGCCTTCCAGAAGTAGTTGACGACCCCGTCCGCGTCGCCAAGGCGGCGGAAGGTGAGTTCGACCCGGTCGCCGATCGCGACCGCGTCGGCGTCGACATCGGTCAAGGGGCACGCGTACCGGCCGCCACCGTCGAAGTCGAGGACGGCGAAGACGGTCGGCGGACTTGGCGACCACGCCATGTGGTCCACCGTGAAGGTGCGGATGGTCGCGAGCACGTCGGCCATCGGGGCCGGGGTCATCTCGTCGACCGCTCCTCCGTCCCACGAGACGCGGGCGGGCGGCAGGTGCAGGGCCCCGGTGGACTCGTCCCGGGATCCGACGAACCCGAACTTCCAGTCCATGTTGCGAGCAGAGGCCGGGGCGCTGGCTCGGGCCGGTGACGGACGACGCGGCGGCTCCGGGGCGAGGTTTCCACGCCAGGACAGGAACCGCAGGTAGTCGAGGTCCTCGGTGCCCGTGGCGACCTGTTGCGCGACGGTCCGGGCGGCGCGGTGGTCAGCGACGCCCGCCGTGGTCCGCAGGATCACCGCGTCGCAGCCATCCGCCAACGTCACCAGGGCGATGACCTGGTCCGGTTGGGCGCGCTCCAGGACATCTGCGAGGAGCAACAAGGGATGGGGCGTCCCACTGTTGCCGATGGTCGAGGTGAGGTCGTCGGTGGTGGCCGCGACGTCGCCGGCCAGCTTCTTGCGAGCAGCGCCAACGGCCCGCGAGTGCAGTCCTGTGACCACGAGGTGATCGACGTCCGCCGGCGTGATCCCCGCGTCCTTGCAGGCGGCCGCGAAGGCCTCCTCGGCTGCCGGGACGTAGCGCGTCTGGCCGAAGCGTTCTTCCCAGCGGATCGTGTGGGGCTCTGACGGTGGTCGGTAGCGGTCGAGGAACTCCTCGGTGGCGCTGGCACTGCCGACGAAGGTGGCAAGCAGGTCGCCATCGTCATCGGATCCCACCAGGACCGCGGCACCCGCGTCCCCGGTCTCGATCTCGTCGGGGCTTCCGGGGCGTCCGGACCGGACGTCACCCGCCACGACCAGGACGGCGGTGCTGCCCTCGAGTGCTGCGAGCAGGGCGCCCATGGACGAACGGGGCGCTCCCCCGGCGTCGACGGCGCGGACGTCACGGCCCAGTTGCAGGGCCGCATGGACCGCCGTCGCGTTCGTCTTGTCCAAGTAGGGCGGCGTCGACGTCGCGAAGGTCAGCGACCGTGGCGACGTGGCCGATGCTGCCAGGGCGAGGCGTGCCGCCGCGACGCCGAGGGTCGTGGCGTCCTCGTCCCAGGACGCCACGGCACGGGTTCCCCTCCCCCGTCCGCCGCCGACACTTTCCGGCACGGCGTCACGTCGGAGGCGGTGGTACGGCAAGTACCCGGCGGAGCTGATGATTCCTCGCATGGTCGCCATCGTAACCGTTTCTGACGGGTCGTCAGATTTGGGCGGCCTCGGCCTGCTCCTGCTGCCCATCGCGCTTGTGCATGGTCCGCACGGCCCAGGCCAGCAGGGCCAGACCACCGACCAGGACCGCGATCGTGGCGACGATCTCGCCAGTGAAGACGGCCAGCAGAACCCGGACGCCGGCGGCCAGCGCCCCGACGCTCGCGGCGACCAGCAGGACCCCGTCGTCGGTGGCCAGGCCGTAGAGCAGGAAGCCGATCACCACGCCCAAGGCGGCGACCGCCCCGATCGGGGCAGCGATGACGTTCAGCTCGAGGGCCGCGAAGGCGACCGTGGCGATGGCCAGCAGACGCAGGACCTGGTGGGCTCGGCCCTTGGCGACGCGCAGGGCTGCCAACGTGGCGATGCCGATGGCGAGGTGGCCGATGCCCGGGAGCACGTGCAGGTCGGACGTGACGGTCGGGTCGAAGAAACCCGCGATCGGCAGGATCAGCCCGTCTGCGACGTTGCTGGTGAACCGGTCACCCACCGATGCGCCGAAGGGCCCGGCCATCCAGACAGCCGCGGTCCAGGCCGCCCCCACCTGGGTTCCGGATTCGGGGCGGCGACGGAGCAGCGTCAGGGCGTGGACGAGACCGGCAAGGCCACCAAGCGCGATCGAGACGCGGCCCTGCCCCGGCACGAGCACCGAGGCACCCAGCGTCGCGGAGGCGGTCACCATGGCCGTGGCCGCCAGGAGCACCAGGGACGTCACAAAGGAGAGGCCGCGGCGGTCGAACCGTTGCGACCAGAGCCCGGCCGTCGTGAGCCCGGCAGCCGCGGCACCGAGGATGACGGCCTGGGTGCCGTGGCTGACGCTGGTCCAACTGGAACTGACGAAGCCGGCGCCGGCAAGGCCGACGAGTGCGGCGCCGATGGCGGCCGCGGCCTCGGGGATCCGGTCCCGCCAGGCCAGCTCGCTGCTTGAGGACGGCCTCGCCGGACGTGCTGGGGGTGCTGGCGGTGCTGGCGGTGCTGGCGGAGGACTGGTCTGGAGTCGGTCGGACATGGCGCTGGCTCCGGTCGGTTGGTGTGTCACCATCGTGGCGCGAGCGCTGCGGTCGTTCGTCAGGGATGGCCCTGAACCCGGCCGCGTCGGAGGTGTGCGGTGATCGCGGCAGCGGCCACGGCCGACGGGCGGGGCGAGAGGCCGTCGTTAGAGTCGATCGTCGATCCTGACACGTCCGCAAACGCCACGGAGCCACACATGGCCGGCACCTCCACGACGCCCGTTCCTCCCGGTGCCATCGCACCCGCGGAGGTCCACGAGGTCCTGCGGCGTCACCTGCTGGTGGACGGCTTCAACCTCGTGCTGGACACGGAAGCCAGCTCGGGTTCGTGGTTGGTCGATGCGCGCGACGGCACGCGCTACCTCGACATGTTCAGCTTCTTCGCGTCGTCGCCGTTGGGCTTCAACCATCCTGACCTCCTCGCCGACGAGGAGTTCCTGGACGAGTTGCGCACCGTTGCGGTGAACAAGCCCTCGAACTCGGACGTCTACACGACCCACCTTGCGCGCTTCGTGGCCTCGTTCCAGCGCGTGCTCGGCGACCCGTCGCTGCCTTACCTCTTCCTCGTCTCGGGCGGTGCCCTTGCGGTCGAGAACGCCCTCAAGGTCGCCTTCGACTGGAAGCGACGCCACAACGCGGCCAACGGTCGCGATGCGGACAAGGGCACGCAGGTCCTCCACCTCAAGGCGGCCTTCCACGGCCGCTCCGGTTACACGCTCTCGCTGACCAACACCGATCCGGTCAAGACGATGCTCTACCCGACCTTCGACTGGCCCAGGATCGACGCCCCCGGGATCACCTTCCCGTTGGAGGACCACCTGGCCGAGGTCGAGGCGGCCGAGGCCGTCGCTCTCGACCAGGCACGGGCAGCCTTCGCCGAGCGCACCGACGACATCGCCTGCGTGCTCGTCGAGCCGATCCAGGGCGAGGGCGGCGACAACCACTTCCGCCCCGAGTTCCTCCAGGCGCTCCAGGCCATGGCGCACGAGAACGACGCGCTGTTCGTGGTCGACGAGGTCCAGACCGGCGCCGGCGCCACCGGTACGCAGTGGGCCTTCCAGCAACTCGGCATCCAGCCCGACGTGCTCGCCTTCGGCAAGAAGGTCCAGGTCTGCGGCGTCATGGCCGGCGGCCGGGTCAGCGAGGTTCCCGACAACGTCTTCAACGTGTCGTCTCGGATCAACTCGACCTGGGGCGGCAACCTCGTCGACATCGTCCGGTCCCGCAAGATCTGGGACGTTGTCGAGGAGCGCGGACTGATCGACAACGCCGCCAAGATGGGCGATCACCTCTTGGCGCGGTTGACCTCGATGGCGGCCGCGTCCGATGAGGTCACCAACCCTCGGGGTCGCGGCCTGTTCGCGGCCATCGACCTGCCCAACA
>CBDTZE010000020.1:0-12692 GCA_965364815.1 uncultured Nitriliruptoria bacterium
CCGTCTTCTTCGACGTCGCCGCAGCCTTCTTGGTGGCCGTCTTCTTCGACGTCGCCGCAGCCTTCTTCGTGGCCGCCTTCTTGGCGGTCGACTTCTTGGCGGTCGACTTCTTCGCCGTCGACTTCTTCGCCGTCGACTTCTTCGCCGGAGCAGCAGCGACGGTCTCGTCGGCGGTGGCGGCGGCGGTCGTCGCGGCGGTCGTCGCGGCAGTGGCCGTGGCGGCCTTCTTCACGACGGCCCGCTTGGTCGCCTTCTTCACGACGGCCTTCTTGGCGGTCTGCTTGGCAGCGGCCTCGGCAACCGTCGTCTTCTTGACGATGGCGGTGACCTCATCGGCGTCACGGTCCTCCGTCGCCGACGGAGTGTCCGCACGGACGGACGTGGTGGGGCGCGACGCGGCGGCGGCCTGGCCGTAGCCGGTCGGACGCACGGGTGCGGGCGTTGCCTTGCGGCGGGTCATCACGCCGATGCCCAGCAGGACGAGGGCGACGACACACGATCCGATGGACACCCAGATCAGCGTGAGGTCGTCACCTTGGAAGAACCCTGCAATCAGGGTCACCGCCGCGACAACGACGAAGATCAAGCTCAGGACGATCACGACAGAACCCCTGTGGGTGGTGGTTTGGATGCCCACGATACGTGGAGCGATGCGGCGCGCACGTTACCCCGCGAACGTTGCGCAACCCGACCACTCCCGCGTGGCGCGGGCGACACGGGCCAGCGAGAAAAGTTTTCTGCGTGGCCCAAGAAAATTTTCGTCAGCCCGACCGACGCCGGCGGCGTGGCGGGGCTCCGTCGAACAGGTCCTCTGCCCGTGGGCGCGGCGAGGTCTCGGCCCCTGGAGGTTCGACGTCCGGGGACTCCCCGTCTCTCAGGAGGTCGTCCTCGACGGCGTCGTCCTCGTTGTTCGCCTCGATGGCTGCGAGCGCTTCGTGGACGGCGTCGAGGTAGGCAGGCGCGCCGTCTGCGGAACGACCCTCGACCTCGGACACCGCGGGGGTGATCTCGGCAAGGTCGTCCTCGTCGTCAGGGGCGGCAAGGACGTCAGCGGCCTCGGCCAGCATGGCCCGCGGGTCATCTTCGGAGTTCTCGTCCACCACCGACGGGGCGTGCGGCTCCGGCGCGCTGGGCGCGTCGACCGCGTGGCCGGGCGGCATCACGACGAGGTCCTCGCTGGACGACTCCGAGGTCGGGACCTCGGGTGCATCGTCTGCTTCAGCGGCCTCGATCATCGGCACGACGGGCGCGGCGGCCACCGGCGCGGCCGGGGGTTGCGTCGCCTCCGGGGCCGGGGGGATCTCGTCGAAGTCGGGCAACTCCGGCGACGGCGTGTCGAGTTCGTTGAGGCGGTCTTCGTACAGACCACGCAGGAGACGACGCGTGTCGGACTCGATGGAGCGAAGGCGTTCGACCTCGGAGCGAAGCTCCGAGCGAACGGCGCGCATGCGAGCTTCCTCGGCCTCCAGCGACGAGCGCACCGCGGCGCGCTCGTCCGTCGCCTCCCGGACGGCCTCGTCGTAGGTGGCCTGGGCCTGTTCGCGTGCGGCAGCCAGGATGGCGTCGGACTCCAGACGGCCATCGGCGACGATCTGCACGGAGGAGGTCTTGGCGTCCTCGATCGTCTGGTCTGCGGCCTTCTGCGCCTGGTAGAGCGTGCGCCGCAGCGTCTCCTCGACCTCGAGTTGGTCGTCGAGCGAGGTCTTGACGGCTTCGCGCTCGGCTTCGAGTTCGCGGATGCGCCCGTGGAGCCGATCGAGCTCGTCGGCGACCTCGTCCAACAACTCGTCGACCTGCGGGATCAGATAGCCCCGCATGCCCGTCTTGAGCTGCCAGTTGACGACGTCGTCGGAACTGAGTGCCATGAAATTGCTCCGTTGCCGATGCCAACCCTACGACGGGCACCGCGCGGCTCGTGTCAGCCGCAGATGGCGCTGGTCAGCAGGACCAGGGCGAAGAAGAGGACGAGGATCGACAGGTCGAGGGCCACGCCGCCGAGTTGCAGCGGTGGCAGGAACCGGCGGATCGGCGTGACCACCGGGTCCACCGCGGCCCGCACCACCCGCACGAGCGGGAGGAACGGTTCCGGTGGACGCGGCACCCACGACAGGACGACATACGCCAGCAGGAGCCAGTAGTAGGCCTGCAGGAGGAAGCAGATGACGTCGGTGATCACGCGTGCTGCTTTGCATAGCCCATCGCGGCGATGCGCTCGCGCTCCTCGGGCAGCAACTCGCGGCCGTCGGGCAACGCCAGGAAGGCGCGGGGACGCAGTGGCTGCAGACGACCGCCGAGCGCGAAGGTCGCGCCGGACACGAAGTCCAGGACGCGCTTGGCCTCGTCGGCGCCGACCTCACGCGAGTCCACGACGACCGGCTGCATCTCACGCAGTCGAGTGCCGATGGCCTGCACGTCGGCGAAGCCCTTGACGTTCACCACGGCGGTGCGCACCGTGCCGCCCGAAGGCATGGCACGGACGTGGGCACTGCCGGGCTCGTTGATCCGCAAGGGCCGAACCGGTGCCGGCTGTTCCTCGAGGAAGTGGTCGTCGTCGACCGGAGCCGAGCGGCGACGCCGCGGCTCGGCCGGCATGGCGGCATGTTCGGGGAGGTCCTCGGCCTCCTCGACCAGGCCCAGGTAGACCAGAGTCTTCTGCCAGACGGTGCTCATCGCGGCACCTCCTTGGTTCGTTCGATGGTGATTCAGGTTGTGTTCAGGTCAGGCTGCCGGCTGCCACGGGGCGGTGCCCCTGGCGCCGAAGACGGCCGTGCCGATGCGGACCATGGTCGCGCCTTCGGCGACGGCGGCCTCGAGGTCCGCGCTCATGCCCATGGAGAGCTCGGTGACGTCCGCGTGCTCACGCGCGAGCCGGTCCCGCAGTTCCCGCAGGGCCTGGAAATGGCGCCGTGCGTCGGTGGCGGCGTCGACCCCGTCCGGCGGCAGGGGCGGCACGGTCATCAGGCCGCGAACCGCGAGTCCGGCACGGACGGCGTGGTCCACCAGGGACGGCGCCTCTTCAACGGTGCAGCCATGCTTGGCGGGGTCCTCCCCCACGTTGACCTGCACCAGGACGCGCTGGTCGCCGGGGCGCTGCGCCACGCGGGCGAGGCGGTCGACGAGGGACGTGCGGTCGACACCGTGCAGCCACCACCCGCGATCCACGACGTGTTGGGCCTTGTTGGACTGCAGCGGCCCGATCAGGTGCCACTGCACCGACGACGGGGCGTCGACGACCTCGGCCTTGGCAACGAGTTCCTGCACGCGGTTCTCACCGAAGTGGGTCGCCCCGGCCGTGATGGCGTCAGCGACGTCCTCGGGCGCGTGGGTCTTGGAGACGGCGACGAGTGTCACGTCGGCGGGATCGCGGCCGGCAACCTCGGCCGCGTCCGCGATGCGCTGCTGGACGGCGTCGAGGCGCTGGGCGAGGGTGCTCATGCGGCCACCCCACCGGCTTCGAGGTTCGTGCGGACCACGACACCCCAGTGGCGGCCCGAGGCCGGGTCACGCCGATGGCTGAACCACCCTTCGTCGCCAGCGCAGCGGGTGCAGCCGGGCGACGGGCGGACGTCCTCGACGCCGAGGGCGCGAAGCTGCGCCGCAACCGCGGCCGGGAGGTCGAGGGAGGCGGTCCCCCACGTCGTCTGCGCGACCAGCACCTCGGCGACCTCGTCACCGAAACGTTGCGTCACGTCGGCCAGGACCTCGGCGGCCAGGGCCTCGGGGACCTCATAACAGCAGCCGCCGATCGCGGGACCGATCGCGGCGTGGACCGGGGCATGCGCGGCGGCGAGCCGACGCACGGCCGCCACGGCTTCTCCGACGATCCCCTGCTGGACACCGGCGCGGCCGGCGTGGGCTGCCGCGACGGGACCGTCGTCGACCGCCAGCAGCACCGGGACGCAGTCCGCGGCCTGGACCACCAGCGCGCGACCGTGCTGGTCGGTCGCCAAGCCATCGACGTCACGGACCTCGACCCCGCGGGGGGCGTCCGTGAGGATCGTGGCGACATCGGCGCCGTGGACCTGACGCATCAGGTGCAGGTCGTCGACCTGCACCCCGAACTGCGACGCCACGTCGGCACGAGCAGCCGCCAGCAAGGACGGCACGTGCGGTCGGTGGTGCGCCAGGTTGGCTGGATCCGTCAGTCCGCTGGGCGACGCAGGATCGCTCGACCCGCCGCGGGGGGCGCGGCCGGTGAAGGCAGCAGCCACCCCGCGAGCGAGGTCGAAGCGATCGAGCGGCACGGACACGTCAGGCTCCAGCAGCGCAGCGTGGGGTGGCTTGCCTGCTCAGCGCAGGAAGGCCGGGATGTCGAGGTCGTCCTCGGCCTCGATGACCAGCGCGGGGCGCTGTGGGACCGGAACACGGTCCTCGTCGCGGTGGTCGACGACCACACGCAGCGGGGTCGGCTCCTCGATCGGCGCCTGGTACGTGTCCTGCGCGATCGCACCCGTCTGCTCGTAGGAGTCGGCCTTGTCGAAGCCGGCCGCGATGACCGTGACCTTGACCTCGTCACCCAGGTTGTCGTCGATGACGGCACCGAAGATGATGTTGGCGTCGGGGTGCGCGGCGCTGGTGATGACGTCGGCGGACTCGTTGACCTCGAACAGACCCAGGTCGGAGCCACCGGCAACCATCAGCAGGACACCGCGGGCGCCGTCGATGGAGGCCTCGAGCAGCGGCGACGAGATCGCCAGCTTGGCGGCCTCGAGCGCGCGGTTCTCACCACGCGACGTACCGATGCCCATGAGGGCCGAACCCGCGTCGCTCATGACGGTGCGGACGTCGGCGAAGTCGAGGTTGATCAGGCCCGGGGTCATGATCAGGTCGGTGATGCCCTGCACACCCTGCAGCAGGACCTCGTCGGCCAGCGCGAACGCCTGCTTGACGGACGTGTTGTTGTCCGCGATCTGCAGCAGGCGGTCGTTGGGGATGACGATGAGCGTGTCGACCTTGTCCTTGAGGTCGGCGATGCCGACCTCGGCCTGCGCCGAGCGCTTGCGCCCCTCGAAGGTGAACGGACGAGTCACGACGCCGATGGTCAGTGCGCCGAGTTCCTTGGCGACCTCGGCGATCACGGGAGCGGCGCCGGTACCGGTGCCGCCGCCTTCACCCGCGGTGACGAACACCATGTCGGCGCCCTTGAGCACCTCGACGATCTCGTCGCGGTGGTCACGAGCGGCCTGGGCGCCGATCTCCGGGTTGGCGCCGGCGCCGAGGCCACGCGTCAGCTCACGGCCAACGTCGAGCTTCACGTCGGCGTCGCTCATGAGCAAGGCCTGGGCGTCGGTGTTCACGGCGATGAACTCGACGCCGCGCAGGCCTGCGTCGATCATGCGGTTGACGGCGTTGACGCCGCCACCGCCGACGCCGACGACCTTGATCACGGCCAGATAGTTCTGTGGTGCGGCGCTCATCGTCGCCTCCCCTTCGTTCGCTTCGGAAGTTGCTGGTGCTGCTGCTGGGACGTGCTGTGCTGCCGGTGCTGGTGAGGGTTCGGGGTCCGCGTCCGGGGCGGCGGGTCCCTGCTCGGTGGCGGCCTCGGCGGGATCCGTTGGATCCTCGACGGGGGCGTCACCGAACAGTTGCAGCTGCGCCGTCGGTGTTCGACGACTGGGCTGCTGGCCTGCTGCGACGGTCTTCACGAACCATAACCCTCAGGTTGAGGTCTATACTTATGTCAACCTCGACTCGCTGGACGGTAAGCACTGACCCCCGAGACCCCAAGCAGGTGTGACACGTTTGTAGTTACACGTGCGTGAGTCGCACTCTCGACGGTCCCGAGTGCGCAACGGGAACTTGCCTCAGGCGCGGTCGCGACCGGAGACGACGGGGTTGCGTGGAGCCCGCACGTCGATGACCCGCACCGGCTCCCCCGCGAGCTCCTCGAGCAGTGCGCCCAGGGATCGGACCTTCTCTGCCAGGAGGTCAGCACGCCCCATGCGGACGCGTGTGCCGCTGGCCAAGAGCAGGTCGACGTCCTCTGCGCTGCGCGCCTCGATCGAGTCGACCTCGGCGCGAAGTGCGCCCGACAGGCCCTGCCAGACGAGGTGCGCCGCCCCGAGGGCGGTGGTGTCGTCCAACTGCACGCCCAGTGCCGGCAACCGGCCCGAACGCAGCGCAACGACGGTCAGGGCCTCGTCCGTGCCCGTCGCGACAACAACGCCGTCGACGTCAACGAGCACCATCTTCCCGCCCAGCTCCCCCACCAGCGCGGGGACTCGCTCGACGATCTCGATCAGGACGGTGATGGGCCCGACGCGGGTGACCTCGGCCCTGGCGACCAACGGCAACGCCTCCACACGTTGGCGGGCATCCTCCAGCCCCAGTCGCACCGTCGAGGTGCCCAACTCCAGCCCCGCCGCGTCGAGCACGACGGCCGGCTCGAGGCGGCGGGTCCCGTCGACCTGGATCTCCGCGAGGGCGACCAGCGAGGACCGTTCAACGAGGATCACGCCCACGAGCAGCGCCAGCAGGATCACCGCAGTGACCGTTCGACGCAGGCGTCGTGCACGGTTCTCGCGGCGGACCTCGGCCCGACGCTCCGCGATCCGGTCGTCGACAGACACCAAGCTCAGCCGTCCCAGCCGTTGTCGGTGAAGCCAAGCATGGCGAGCTCCGGTCGCAGCAGCACGTCATGCTGTTCGGCGACGCGCCGTCGGACCTCGAGGACCAGGGCGCGCACATCCCCTGCGGTCGCGTCACGGTCCGTCACGATGAAGTTCGCGTGCAGCTGGGAGACCTCGGCGCCACCGATCCGCAGGCCCTTGCAGCCAGCAGCATCCACGAGGCGCCCGGCGGAGTCCCCCGGCGGGTTGGTGAAGACACTGCCGCAGTTGGGCAGGTTGATGGGCTGGTGCTCGCGTCGCCAGCGCCGGACCTCGTCGACCTCGGCCTTGACCTCGTCGGGGTCGGCTGCAGCCAGGGAGAACATCCCTCCGACGACGACGGCATCGTCGGGAAGGTCGGCGTGGCGGTAGGAGAAGCCCAGTGCCGAGGTGGGCCACGTCTCACGCGAACCGGAGCGGAGCCGAACCACGTCGGCCTCGACCAGCGTGTCCTTGACCTCGCCGCCGTGGGCTCCTGCGTTCATGCGGACCGCTCCCCCGAGGGTGCCGGGAACTCCGGCGGCCCAGGCCAGGCCACCCAGGCCCTCCTTGGCGAGGGCGTGGGCCAGCGCGGGCAGAGGTTCGGCGGCGCCCACGACGACCAGCGACCGATCGCCGGCCCCGCGGATGACCTCGACGCCACGGAAGGGCCGGCCGAGGGTGATCAGCACGCCGGGCCAGCCGTCATCGGCGACCAGCAGGTTCGAGCCGCGGCCGACCACGGCCCAGGGAAGGGCGTGGTCCTGGCAGGCGCGACCGACCTCGACGAGGTCGCGCTCGCTGTCGGCCTCGACGAGGATGCGCGCCGTTCCGCCGACCTTCAGGGTCGTGAGGTCGGCGATCGAGGCGTGTTCGGTGATCGTGCCGACGATGACGTCGGCAAGTTGCTCCACCGCTGCTGCAGCACGAGTCTCGACGTCGTTCACGCCAGGCGCTCCAGCACGACCGGACCCACCTGCGTGACGTCTCCGGCACCCGTGATCAGGACGAGCGCGCCCGGGGTCGCATGCTCGAGGACATGGTCGGCGACCTTGGACAGATGCGGCTCGTAGATCACCTGGGCACCTCCTGCAGCACGCGCGGCGTCGGCCACGAGCTGTCCGGAGACCCCCGGAACCGGAGACTCGCTGGAGGCGAACACGTCGGTGACGATCACGACCTCTGCCGCCGCCGCGGCCGCGCCCAGGTCGGCGCCGAACCGCTCGGTGCGCGAGTAGCGATGCGGCTGGACCACCAGCACGATGCGGTCGCGGTCCAGGGTGCGGGCGGCGGCGAGCGTCGCACGCAGCTCCGTCGGATGGTGCGCGTAGTCATCGACGACCAGCACGCCACCGGCCTCGCCCAGCCGCTGGAAGCGACGCTGGGCTCCCTGGAAGGTGCGCAGCCGGTCGGCGGCAACGGCGGGGTCGCCACCTTCGAGGGCGACCACGACCAGCGCCGCCGTGGCGTTGCGCAAGTTGTGGATGCCCGGGACCATCAGGTCGAGCTCGGCGACCACGTCACCGTCGTGACGAACGACGGCACTGCCGTCGGCTGCGGCGACCAGGCGCCAGTCCGAGGCCGGGTCCTCGCCGTACGTGACGACCTTGCCGGGGGCGCGGGCTGCGAGGCGTGCGGAGCCGGGGTCGTCGAGGCAGATCACGGCGGTCGCCCCGTCACCGCGACGGGCGAGGAAGCCGTCGAACGCCTGGTCGACCTGGTCGTCGTCGACGAACTCCTCGGGGTGGTCGAGCTCGACGTTGGTGACCACGGCCACGTCGGGGGTGTAGGCGAGGAAGGAGCGGTCGGACTCGTCCGCCTCCGCCACGAAGATCGGATCACTGCCGCCGTGGGCGTTGGTGCCGACCTCGTTGAGCGAGCCGCCGATGGCGAAGGAGGGGTCCAGGCCGGTGGCCTGCAACCCGATGACCGCCATGGACGTCGTGGTCGTCTTGCCATGCGTGCCGGCGATCAGGACGCGTCGGTCCTGCGCCATCAACGCCGCGAGCATCCACGCGCGTTGCAGCACCTCGATGCCCTGCTCCGCCGCCGCGACGAGCTCAGGGTTCGTGTCCGGGACCGCCGTGGAACGCACGACGACGTCCGCCCCGTCGATGGCGGCGGCCTCATGGCCGATGGTCACCGTGGCGCCCAGGGCCCGCAATGCCTCGAGGGCACGGCCGTCCTTGAGGTCGGTTCCGGAGACGGTGTGGCCGCGCTGGAGCAGGATCCGGGCGATGCCGGACATGCCGGCGCCGCCGAGACCGACGAGGTGGACGTGGCGGGGGCGGGTCAGGTCGAAGGTCATCGGCGAGCCTTGCGCTTCCTCTTCGGGGTCTTGCCCTTGGCAACGACCGAGTCGCCGGCCGCGCCGGCCTTGGTCGTCTTGCGATCGCCGGAGGCGTCGGGCAGACGCTCCAGCACCAGGCGGGCCACGTTCGCCGCGGCATCGGGGCGGCCGAAGGCCTTGGAGGCCCGGGCGGCACGCGCGTACGCCTCGTCGTCGTCGAGCCACGGCTGCACCGCTTCGTGCAGCCGACGTCCGGACAGTTCACGGTCCTCGACGACGACCGCACCACCGGCCTGGGCCAGGGCCCGGGCATTGTGGAGTTGGTGGTCGGCCGTGGCGTGCGGGTACGGGACCAGGACGGCCGGGATGCCCAGCGCCGTCAACTCCGCGATGCTGGTCGCGCCGGCGCGGCAGACCACGATGTCGGCGACGGCGTAGGCCGCGTCCATGTCGTCGATGAAGTCGACGCAGCGGACGCGTGGGCCTTCCTCGCCTCCTGCGCGGGCCTGCTCCCAGAGTGCGGCCGTCTCCGAGTAGAGGCGCAGTCCGGCAGCGTGGAGGATCTGGACGTCCTTGCCCTCCCAGAGCCCGAACGTGTCCACCATCGCTCGGTTGACCGAACGGGCGCCCTGCGAGCCGCCGAAGACCAGGACGTTGCGTGGGACCCAGCGCAGCCGGAAGGCACGTGCGGCCTTCTCACGGACGGCCTCGCGGTCGAGGTCGAGGATGGCGTCGCGGACGGGGTTGCCGGTGACCACGGTGCTCTCCGGCCGGTGGAACCGGTCGGCGGAGCCCGGGAAGGTGATGGCCACCCGGTCGGCCCAGCGCGCCGCGATGCGGTTCGAGAGGCCCGGCACGGCGTTCTGCTCGTGCACGATGAGGGGAAGGCCCATGCGGCCGGCAGCCCACGCCGCGGGCAGCGAGACGTAGCCGCCGAAGGTCACGACCGCCTTGGCGTCGATCTCCTCGATGATCTCCGTGCACCGCTGGACGGCGCTGCGCAGGGCGAACGGCACCTTGAGCAGACTCGGCGAGGGGCGGCGCGGCAGGGAGAGCACGTCGATGTGGTGCAGCTCGAAGCCGGCCTCGGGCACGAGGCGGCCCTCGAGGCGGTCCTTGGTCCCGACGAAGACAGGTTCGACGTCGCCGTGGCTCCGCTGCAACTCGCGTGCAACGGCAAGGGCGGGGAACACGTGGCCGGCGGTGCCACCACCGGCGAAGAGGACACGGATGGTCATCGGCGGACGGACTTCCGGTCGAGGGTGCGGGACGTGGCCGGCGACGGGGCGCCGGTGTCGCGGGCGATCGAGGTCAGGATGCCCAGGGCAACCAAGGTCGACACCATCGACGAGCCACCCACGCTCACCAGCGGCAACGTCACGCCCGTGATGGGCAACAGGCCAGTGACCGTCGCCACGTTGAGCAGGGCCTGCCCGACGATCCACGACGTGGTCACCCACGCGACGGTACGCGAGAACCCGGTGGGAGCCGTACGTGCGATGCGCAGACCGACGATGAGCACCCCGGCGAACATCGCCAGGACGGCACAAGCGCCAACGAAGCCGAGCTCCTCACCGATGATCGCGAAGACGAAGTCCGTCTCCGGGTTGGGCACGTAGTTCCACTTGCCGCGGCTGGACCCCAGCCCCAGCCCGAACCAGCCGCCGTCAGCCAGCGCGTACCAGGACTGCAACAACTGGAACCCGTCACCCAGCGGTGCGGACTCCGGGTCCAGCCAGCCGGTGATGCGGGCCATGCGGTAGTCAGCGCTGCTCGCGGCGATCCAGCCCAGCAGGCCCACGACGCCGATGCCGCCCAGGAACCAGCGCATCGGCAGGCCCTCGGCGTACAGCACCAGTCCCGTGATCATCGCCAGCAGCAGGGTCGTGCCGAGGTCCGGCTGCAGCATGACGAGGATGGCCATGAGCCCCATCAGGGGCACCGCCGGGAGCAGCAGGTGGCGGACCTCGAAGAGGGCACCGTTTGCCGGGCGCTTGCGCTCCAGGACGTCGGCCAGCCACACCACCGTCGCCAACTTGGCGATCTCCGAGGGTTGGACCACCAGCGGTCCGAAGCCGATCCAGCGCGTCGATCCCTGCCGGGTGATGCCGCCCGGCAGGAGGACCGCGACCAGGCCCAGGATGGCGAGGCCGATCATCCACCAGGACAGTCGGCGCCAGATCCGGTGGTCCAGGGAGCCGACCAGGAGGAAGGCCGGCACACCGATCAGCGCCCAGACGACCTGACGCTTGACGACGATGAAGGGGTCCCCGACCTCTGCGGCGTCGACGATCGATGCCGAGAACGACATGACCAGGCCGACGACCATCAGCAGTGCGACCAGGACGGCCAGCGCAACGGCGTCCGGCGACCAGGGGCCGCTGCGACGGTCCTCGACGAACTCCCGGAAGCGCCCCACGGCGTTCTCGCGCAGGCGGGATGCGCCCCTGAGGCCGACGTCCTGGACACCCATGTGTGCTCCTGTCAGCCGTTGGCGACGACGCGGGCCGCAGCGGCGAACCGCTGCCCCCGGTCGGCGTAGTCACGGAACTGGTCGAACGATGCGCAGGCCGGTGCCAGCAGCACGGTGTCTCCGGGGCGCGCGGCCTCGGCGGCGAGATCGCAGGCCTCCTCGATGGAGGCGCAGATCACGGCTTCGACACCGACACCAGCGCAGAGTTCGGCGAGTGCCGGGGCGGCCTCGCCGATCAACAGGGCCTTGCGGACCCGACCGACGTGGCCTGCCAGCGGCGAGAGGTCCACGCCCTTGGCGAGGCCACCCGCGATCCAGACCGCCGAGCGGACCCCGTCGAGCGCGGCGGCCGCGGCATGCGGGTTGGTGGCCTTCGAATCGTCGACCCACGTCACGCCGCGAGCACTGGCCACGACCTCCATCCGGTGGCGGCCGGGCCGGTAGGCGGCTGCGGCCTCGGCGATGGCCTCGTGCGGGGCGCCGGCGAGGATGGCGGCACCCGCGGCTGCGGCGACATTGGCGCGGTGGTGGGGGGCACTGACCGGCAGATCGCGCAGCTGCAGCACCGTGCCACGCCCCGAGGGGATGGTCGACACCAACTTGCCGTCGCTGACGCCCACGCCGATCTCGACGCCGCAGGTTGCGCCAGCCGCGTCCTTGCCGGGCAGGTGCGAGCCGGAGAACACGGCCAACCTGGCGTGGGCGCGTCGCCCGGAGATGGCCACCACGGCCTCGTCGTCGGCGTTGACCAGCGCCCAGTCCTCGTCCTGCTGCGCCTGCCACATGCGGGCCTTGGCCTCCTCGTACGCGACGCGTGACCCGTGCCAGTCGAGGTGGTCGTCGGCGAGGTTGAGCAGCAGGCCGACGGCCGATCGCAGCCGGTGCGTGTGCTCCAGTTGGAATGACGACAACTCGACGACAAGGGTCGCGTCGGGGGCGGCAGCAGCAGCAGCCACCACCAACGGCGTGCCGATGTTTCCGCACGCCACGGCATCCTGGCCGGCAGCGCGCAGCATCGCGGTCGTCAACTCCGTGGTCGAGGTCTTGCCGTTGGTCCCGGTCACGGCGACGATGCGCCGGGGGAAGAGCCGCCAGGCCAATTCCGGCTCTGACCAGACGGGCCGGCCACCCGACCTGGCAGCCTGCATGACCTCGGCATGGTCCGGGACACCCGGTGACGGGACGACGAGGTCCACCTCGCCGACCTCGGTGGTACCGGAGCGGCCAGCCCGCACGTCCACGCCGTCGGGCAGGCCCGAGCCGTCCGCGGTCGGATCGTCGTCGACGGCAACGACCTCGATGCCCTGCTCCGCGAGGGCGGCCGCGGCGGCGCGCCCCGACC
>CBDTZE010000021.1:0-12608 GCA_965364815.1 uncultured Nitriliruptoria bacterium
CACGGTGTCCACGTCGAGGTGGTTGGTGGGCTCGTCGAGGATCAGCAGGTCGCTGGGGGCCGCCAGGGCGCGAGCCAGGGCGACGCGGCGGCGCTGGCCACCGGACATCTCGCCCATGGCATGCTCGGGGTCGACGCCCAGGACGTCGAGCATCGCCCAGACCTCGTGCTCCGGGACGACCGCTTCCTGGCCGTGGCGCACCACGTCCATGGCGGTTGCGCCCGCCGGCGGGCGCGGTTCCTGCGGCAGCCACGAGACCCGGGCCTCGTTGCGCAGGATGACCTCGCCCTCGTCGGGCGTCTCGTCCTCCGCGAGGATTCGGAGCAGCGTGGACTTGCCTGCTCCGTTGCGGCCGACGACCCCGACGTGGTCATCCGTGGACACGCCGAGCGTCACGTCCTGGAACAGGACGTGGTCGTCGTACGCCTTGGCCAGGCGTGAGGCGGAGAGAACGATCATGCCGCGAGGCTACGGCCGCTCGCGAAGGCGCCGGAACGCCGCGCGCCCCAAGGATCAGTAGCTGTCGGCCAGCACACCGAGGTTGCCGGGGATCGAGAACTCGACCTCGGTGGACTCCCAGCCCGAGGGCATGGTGAACGTCGCCGACCCGAGGTGGCCCAGCAGGCGCGGCGTGGCCTCGGCGTCCTCGAAGAACGAGGTGCGGGCGTTGGTCAGCAGCGGCAGGATGACGCGACCGGAGAGGACGTCGACCGGAGCCTGCGTCGGGGCGTGGACCCACCACTCGGCGTTGGACGAGGAGACGAGGACGCCGATGCGGTGGCCGGCCTCGAAGATCCAGTCCTGGCCGTACATCCGGACCTGGACCTCCTGCTCGCCCGCGCCGCGCAGCAGCGAGGCGCTGCGGCTGACGAGGGTGGCCTTGCCGGCGTCGTCGATGTCGTAGACGTTCAGCGCCACGTTGGAGCGCGGGATGGCGTTGACGCCGAGGGTGAGGATCGGCTCGCCGGCCATCCACACGTCGTGGGGGAGTTCCTGCGAGACGGTCCAGACACCCTCGCCTGCGTTGCCGCCGGAGCCGCGGTTGTTGCCGTCGTCCACGTAGGAGCCGGTGTTGAGCTCCGTGTCGAAGTCGAGTGCGTCGACGGGCGGCCAGGCCTCCTCGGCGCGGTAGCGGCCGTAGTTGTCCTGGACCTCGACGGCCGCGGCGGCGCGCGTGCGCTTCATGGCTGCGGGGTCCTGCTTCACGTGGGCGTCGAGGAAGTCCATCATCTGGGCGACGAAGGTCGACTGGCCCATCGCGTAGGTGTCTTCGCCCTGGGTCTCCCAGCCGCGCACGTGGTCGAACTGGCCGAACCACGCGCGGTTGTCCGGGTTGGTCGAGTTGGCGAACACGTCGAACGCGCCGTCGGGCTTGGTGTTGGTCTCGAGGTAGCCCTGCGTGAGGAACAGCGGCACGTCGGAACCGGACGCGAGGTCCAGCAGGTTGCGCTCCGCCCAGTAGGGGTCGGCCTCGTCGTCGAGCTGGAAGCCGCCGACGTTGGTGCCGTAGCAGTAGCCCTGTGAAGCGCCGTTGACGGTGTACTCCGGCTCCTGGTACGGGCCGGGCTTGACGTCGTAGGCCTGGAACACGCCGACGGTGGCGACGGAGTTCAGGAAGCGGACGCCGTTGGTGTAGCCGTAGCGGTAGCCCGAGTAGACCGGCTCCATCGCGACGACGGCTTCGAGGCCTTCGGGGTCCTGGGCCATGCCCATGAGTCCCGTCCAGGCGTCGTAGCTCTTGCCCATCATGCCGACGCGGCCGGTGGACCACGGCTGCTCGACGATCCACTCGACGGCGGCCTTGACGGCACCCTGCTCTGCGGGGCCACCCCAGTCGTTGCAGCCGGACGAGCCGCCGAAGCCCGGCAGATCGACCATCACGTAGGTGTAGCCCTCGTTGAAGAGGTCGGTCTCTTCGAGGAAGTCGTAGAAGCGGTCGTTGGGGCCGCTGTCGCCGTAGGCCGTGCCGGTGCCGGAGTGGTCCGTGTACGGGCTGACGGTCAGGATGACCGGCTGCGCGACGTCCCAGGCGACGGATTCGGAGCGAAGGATGTCCGCGTGGAGCGTCGTGGTGACGTCCATCGGGAAGTACTCCTCCCGGTGCTGTGCGTCCTGCGGGACGGGCGCCAACTGGCGTTCCTGGGCGGGCGCGGCGGCCACGGCCAGCGATGCGGCAAGGACGGCGGCGAGCAGACGGACGGGGCGCACGGACGACTCCGGAGGGATGGGCTTCTCAAGCAGGCATTCGCCATCGCCGCACGGACGTCCTCCCCGCCTCACCCATCAGCGCGGTGAGCCGTACCGTTTGGCTCTCCCTCCCACGCCCGTCTCCGGGTTCCTCGCAAGCAAGGTCGCTTCGCCATGCTCAACGTCGCCAATGTCGCCAAGGGTTTCCAGGCCCGCGACCTTTTCCACGACGTGGGCTTCCGCCTGCTTCCCGGCAAGCGACTGGCCATCGTCGGCGGCAACGGCGTCGGCAAGACCACGCTGCTGGAGATCATCGCCGGGACCCAGGAGGCCGACGAGGGCCTGGTGACGCTCGACAAGGGCGTCGTCATGGGCTACCTCCCGCAGGAGGTCATGGTCGACCCGGACGCCATCGTGTTCGAGGAGGTCCTGGCCGGTGCCGGCAACATCGTGGAGATGGAACGACGCATGAAGGTCCTCGAGGACCGCGTCACCGAGGACCCCAGCGAGGCCAACGTCCAGGCCCTGGTCGACCTGCAGGACCTGTTCCGCAACGCCGGCGGCTATGAGATCGAGGCCACGGCCCACCGCACGCTCAACGGCCTCGGCTTCGCGACCGAGGACGCCGAACGGCGTGTCGGTGAGCTCTCCGGTGGCTGGGCGATGCGCGTCGCTCTGGCCCGCATGCTCATCAGTGGCGCCGACGTGCTGCTGCTGGACGAGCCCACCAACCACCTCGACATCGCGTCGATCACGTGGTTGGAGGACACCCTGCGCCAGCGTGGCGGCGCGCTGCTGCTGGTCAGCCACGACCGCGACTTCATCGACGCCGTCTCCACGCACATCCTGGAGATCCGGGGCGGACGCGCCGACGAGTACATCGGTTCGTTCCAGGACTTCGTCTTCGAGCGCGAGGACCGGATCAACCAGGCCCGCGCCGCGGCGAAGAAGCAGGACGCCCAACGCGAGCACCTCGAAGCCTTCGTCGACCGCTTTCGTTACAAGGCGTCCAAGGCCCGCCAGGCGCAGTCCAAGCTGAAGCAGTTGGCGCGCATGGACAAGGTCGAGATCCACGACGTCAAGACCAAGGCCGTGAAGTTCAACTTCCCGGAGCCGCCCCGCACGGGCCGTGTCGTCGTCGAACTCAAGAACGTCTCCGTCGGGTACGGCGAGCAGACGGTCGTCGATGGTGTCTCGTTGGTGGTGGAGCGCGGCCAGGTCGTCGCCTTCGTCGGCCCGAACGGCGCTGGCAAGTCCACCGTCCTGAAGCTGGTGGCCGATGGGCTGGAGCCGTGGTCCGGCAGCGTGGAGCTGGGGCACAACGTCGTGCCCAGCTACTTCGCACAGCACCAGGTCGACGCGCTGGACCTGTCCAAGAGCGTGCTCGACACCGGGTCGCAGGCCTTTGGCGACGCTGACCGGGCCAAGCAGGTGCGGTCCTACCTCGGCTCCTTCGGGTTCACGGGCGACGCCGCTCTGCGCAAGGTCGAGGCCCTGTCCGGTGGCGAGCGCTCCCGCCTGGCGTTGGCGTGCCTGATGGCGCAGCCGCGGTCGCTCTTGGTGCTCGATGAGCCCACCAACCACCTCGACCTCGCCAGCCGTGACGTCCTCGAGGACGCGCTGATGGCCTACGAGGGCACGGTGCTGCTGGTCACCCACGACCGCCACCTCATCCGCGCCGTCGCCGACGTCATCGTCGAGGTCCTGCCGGGCCGCATCCGCGTGCACAACATGGGCTGGGAGGAGTACGTCGAGACCACGGGCGGGCTCGCCGCCCAGGTCGTCGCCACCGCTGCCGGGGCGGGCATGGACCGCGCAAGCGCGGAGATGGTCGCGGAGCAGGAAGGCAAGGTCAACAAGGGGGACCGCGTCGGCCACCAGAACGCGGCCGCAAAGAAGGCGCGCGTCGAGCAGATCGCCAACGGCACCGCCGGACCCGGCGACAAGGCCACCAAGCGCAAGGCCGAGGCCGACCTGCGTCAGCGGCTCAAGGCGGAGACCGGCAAGCTGGAGCAGCGGGTCAAGACGATCGAGAAGGACCTCGTCAAGGCGGAGGCCAAGGTCGCGGAGTTCACCCGCCAGATGGCCGAGCCCGGGGCGTACGACGACCCGGCCAAGGCCAAGCAGTTGGTCGCTGACCACGCCGCCGCCAAAGACGCTGCGGCCAAGCTCATGGAGCAGTGGGAAGCCACCTCGACGGAGCTGGAGAAGGCGACGCAGCGCATCAAGAGCGAGATGGGCCAGCGTTGACCCAGCCGGTCGCGCTGGACAACTACCCGTCGCGTGACGACGAGGTCGCGGCGTTCTCGGCCTCGTTGGGCATCCCCGGCATCGTGGACATCCACGTCCACGGCCTGCCCGACAAGTTGCAGCAGGCCGTGTGGCGTTTCTTCGACGCCTTGGAGAGCCCGCCCTGGCCGATCGCGTATCGCGATGACGAGGACACGCGCCTCGCCACGCTTGCGGACCTGGGGATCGTCCGGCACACGGCGCTGGCCTACGCCCACCGCGACGGCGTCGCGGCCTGGTGCAACGACCACACGCTGGGCCTGGCGGACCGCCACGCCCAGGTCGTCCCGACCTTCACCTTCCATGCGGAGGACACGGCCGAGGAGTACGTCGCACAGGCCCTGGCCCGCGGCGGACGTGTGGCGAAGGTCCACCTGCAGGTCGGTCGCTTCGACCCCCTGGACCCTCGCCTGACGCTGGTCTGGGCCGAGTTGGCGAGGTTGCGGGTCCCGATCGTCCTGCACGCCGGGGCGGTCTACGGCGTCGACGGGGGAGAGGCGTGGTGCGGGCCGGACCCCGTGCGCCGCCTGTTGGACCGCCATCCGGACCTGCGCATCGTGCTGGCCCACCTCGGGGCGCCCGACGTCGAGGCGTTCCTCGACCTCGCGGTGGAGAAGTCGATCTGGCTGGACCAGTCCATGGCGCTGATGGACCCGGCCTTCCTGGTCGGCATGTCGCCGGAGCGCATCGAACGGATCGCCGAGGTCCACGAACGGATCGTCTTCGGCAGCGACTTCCCGTCGATCCCGCACCCGTTGGTGTCGCAGATCCGTGGCCTGGCGCCACTGGAGTTGACGCCGCCGCAGTTGTCCGCGCTCCTGCACGATCGGGGCGCCGCCCTGATCGACGCCTCCCGCCCCGACCTCACGACGACCTGAGTCACCGGCTCTCCTCAGCTGAGCCGTCGGCCGGCAGCGTGAGGTTGGCGATGTCGCGAAGATCTTGCGGGCGTCCCGAGGCGCGCTTCATTCGGATGAGATCATCCAGACCCACGACGCGAACGATGACCCCCGCAGCAGTGGTCTCGACGGCACGGTCGCGAAGGGCGCTGTAGTCGTCGGCCCCGGGGACGCCGTTGAGGTAGTCGACCGGACCGGCGTCGGTGTCCAGGGTGAAGCTGGCGCCGTTGGCGAGGGTCTGAGGGTTGGTGGGGTCGATGTCGAGGAGGTCCGCGTCGACCCCACGAAGTCGGGCGCCCAGCTCCGCGAAGGCCGCGGCGAGGCGGACGAAGTTGTCGCGGTCCTGGCGAGCCACGAAGTCGATGTCCGCAGTGGCCCTCACGTAGCCGTGGGCGATGACGGCGAATGCTCCGATGGTCAGGTAGTCGACGCCGTGGCGATCGAGGGTCGCGAACACCCGTGCCGGGTCAAGCGTCACAGACTCGCCCTTCCGGCCAACTGGCTCGCGAAGGCCGACAGCGCGAACCCATCCTCGAGCCGCGCCGCCATCGTCTTGGCGAGGTCAGCTCGGGCGTCCGCGCTGGGCCGTTCGGCATCAAGGGCGACGACACCGAGCTCAAGGCGCTCACCCAACGAGAGGAGCAGCTGAGCGAGGCGCTCGGTCGTGGGGATCTCTTGACCATTCTCGATCCGGCTGATCGTTGCCTGCCGAGTCCCGGCCCGCACCGCGAGTCCACTCTGCGAGAGTCCGTGGGCAAGACGGCGCTGTCGTAGGAGTTCTCCAGCGTTCAGTCGACGACTCCTCATCCCGGGTTGTATAGCGTATCCGGTATCGGCCTGGGTCAGGCGTCGGCGGTTGGGCCGGCGATCTCGCGGTTCCAGCATGCCCCGCTGACCGCAGGATGCACCGGAGATTCGTGTCCATTTGGTCGCTGGCGGCACGATTTTCACGGGGCTTCTTCAGTCCATGGCAGGATTGGCCGTAGTTCTGGTCGAAAGTGACCAGTGAGTCAATGATCATCACCACGATCCGTTGACGACCCGACCGGGGAACGTCGGGACGAGGAAGCGGCCGTGTACGGCCATCCGGGGAAAGGCCCTCCACATGCTCCGCAAGCGACTGCTCGGCCTCTTGGCCACCATGCTGCTGGCGCTGAACGCCGCGCCCGCAGCGGCGATGACCACCGCGGACACGGCTTTCGGCGACACCGTCGTCGTCACGTCGATGGAGGTTGCCAAGGGCGCCGCGACGCTCGCCGACCTCACCTCGGCCGCCGCCAACCTCGGCCCGGAGGTCGACGAAGAGATCCCGGGCGTCGGTGGTGTCCTGGTCGACATCGACGAGGAGAACATGAGCCTGACCGTCGGCCTGCGCCTTGACGCTGCGGGCATCGACGAGTCCGTCACCCTCGGCGGCTCCTCGGCCGGCTCCGACGAAGAGGCGGAGTCCGACCACGTCAGCGACGACGCCCCCAGCCCCGCCGAGCAGGCGGCAACTGCGGACAAGGCCGCGATGGATGACGCCAAGGCGGCGGCGGCTGCCCAGGCAGCCGCCAACCGTGGCCCCGCCTTCACCGCTGGCCGTGAGGCTGCGCGCAGCGCATCCGGCAACGCGAGCGCCGGCACCGGTGTGGCGTCCTCGACGCGCCCGACCATCTCTGCGCCCGACCTCGACGTCCCAACGGCCGCCACCGGCTTCGCCGAAGACGGCAGTTCGCCGTGGCTGCGCCTGATGGGCACCCTGATGCTCGCCGGCACCGGTACGGCATGGTCCTTGGCCAAGCGCCACGGACTGGCCTGACGCCCCGGCGCCACCCACATTTGCAAAGCGTGACGGACCCACCACCGGTGGGTCCGTTCGTTTTTGGCGCTCGCCCCGGCGACGGGCAGCATTGGGTCACCGGTCAGCGTCGTGCGGCGCCATCTCCGAGAGCGCCCCGAGGGCCGGTGGAGGACCGACCATGAGCGAACTCCGTGATGCCCTCTACGTGGATGGCGTACGCCTCCCCATCGGGCGAGCGAAGAAGACCGGGTACTACGCCAACACGCGCGCCGATGACATGTCTGTCCGTGTCATCCGCTCCCTTGTTGAGCGCAACCCGGGCCTCGACCCCGAACTGATCGATGATGTGGCCTGGGCCGCGACCGCACAGGTCGGTGACCAGGGCCTGACCCTCGGTCGCTCCCTCGCCGTCCTTGCCGGGCTGCCCACGTCCGTGCCGGGCTACGCCATCGACCGCATGTGTGCCGGTGCCCTCACCGCCATCATCAACGGCGCCAACGCCATCAAGGTCGGCGGCCAGGACGTCGTCCTCGCGGGCGGCGTCGAGCACATGGGCAACCACCCCATGGGCGCCGAGGTCGACCCCAACCCTCGCTTCCTCACCGACGGCCTCGTCGACCCGTCCGCGCTCATCATGGGCAACACGGCGGAGAACCTGCACGACGTGCACCCGGAGATCGACCGGTCGCGGACCGACGCCTTCGGCGTCCTGTCCCAGGAGCGCACCGCCAAGGCCCAGGCCAACGGCGTGTTCGACGACCACGTGGTCCCGATGACCGTGTTCTCCGACGAGCACGGCTGGCGCAAGGTCTCGACCGACGAGCACCCGCGCCCCGGCGCCACGATGGAGGACCTCGGCAAGCTGAAGTCCCCCTTCCGTGCCGGTGGCTCGGTCACCGCGGGCAACGCGGCCGGCCTCAACGACGGCGCCGGCGGCATCCTGCTGGCATCGCGTGAGGTCGTCGAGGCCAACGGCCTCAACGCCCGCATGCGCCTGGTCGACTTCGCCTGGGCCGGTGTCCCGGCGGAGACGATGGGCTGGGGCCCGGTCCCCGCGACCGACAAGCTGCTGAAGAAGAACAACCTCACGATGGACGACATCGACGTCGTCGACATCAACGAGGCCTTCGCCGTGCAGGTCGTCGCGTTCCTGGACCACTACGGCCTGGCGCTCGACACCGACAAGGTGAACCCGTACGGCGGCGCGATCGCCCTGGGCCACCCGCTGGCCATGTCCGGCGCTCGCCTGTCGATGCAGGTCGCGTCCTACTTCGACCGCAACCCCGACGCCCGCTACGGCATCTCGACCATGTGCGTCGGCCTCGGCATGGGCGGCTCCATCCTCTGGGAGAACAACAAGTGACCACGACCAAGTTCCTCCTGTCCTACACCGACACCCGCGTCGGCCGCATCGCCGTGATGACGATGGACAACGGCACACGCATCCCGGACGTCAAGCCCAACGCCTTCGGCCAAGAGCCGCTGGAATCGCTGGCTGCTGCCCTCGACGAGCTCGAGAAGCAGGACGACGTCAAGGGCCTGCTGCTCACCGGCCAGCCGTTCATGTTCGCGGCCGGCGCCGACATCACGTCCTTCGCGGGCGCGGATGCGGAGCTGGGTCGCACCGGCGGCGCCGCCGGGCACGAGCAGTTCAAGCGCATCTCCGCGCTGCCCTACCCGACCCTCGCTGCCATCAATGGTGTGGCGCTGGGCGGCGGGCTGGAGATCGCTCTGCACTGCGACTACCGGGCGCTGTCAACCGGCGCGATGATGGTCGCGTTCCCGGAGGTCTTCCTGGGCATCCTGCCGGCCTGGGGCGGCACGCAGCTTGCGACCCGTCTCATCGGGTCGCGCAAGGCCGTTGAACTCATCGTCCAGAACCCGATGAACAACAACAAGATGCTCAAGCCCAAGCAGGCCTTCGAGGCCGGGCTGGCGGACCGCTTCATCGACTCCGCGTCCTTCCACGACGACGCCTTCGCCCTCCTGGAGCGTCTGGTTGCCGGCGAGGAGACCATCGAGCGCACGGCTCCTGACGAGTCCGAGCTCGACCAGGTCCTGGCCGACGCCCGCGCCTTCGCGGACGCCAAGGTCCACGGCGCCACCCGCGCCCCGTACAAGGCCATCGACTGCATCGAGCACGCCGCCCGCGGCGGAGACCTCGAGGAAGGCCGCCAGAAGGAGATCGACGCACTGACGGAGCTGCTTCCCAGCGACCAGTGCCAGGCCTCCATCTACGCGTTCGACCTCACGCAGTCCCGCGTGAAGAAGCAGCCGGGCAAGCCCAAGGGCGTGCGCGGCCGTCCGGTCAAGCAGATCGCCGTCATCGGCTCGGGCCTCATGGGCGCGCAGCTCGGGGCGTTGTTCCTGCTGAAGTACGAGGCCCCGCTGGTCATGAAGGACATCAACCCTGATGTCCTGACCTCGGCAAAGGCCCACATCGACGCCGCGGTCGACAACCTCGTCCAGCGCGGCAAGATCGTTGAGGGCAAGGGCGCCTGGCTCAAGGGCCTGGTGACCTACACCGTCGAGTACGCGGACGTGGCCGGCAGCGACTTCGTCATCGAGGCCGTGCTGGAACGCATGGACCTCAAGCAGGCGATCTTCGCCGACCTCGAGGGCGTCCTCGACGAGAACGCGGTCCTCGCGACCAACACCTCGTCGCTCTCCATCAAGGAGATGGCGTCCAAGCTGAAGAACCCCAGCCGGGTCGTCGGCTTCCACTTCTTCAACCCGGTCGCGGTCCTGCCGCTGGTCGAGGTGATCTCGTGGGACGGCATCTCGGACGAGGCGCTCGCCACCGGCTATGACGTCGCCAAGAAGCTGCGCAAGTCGGCCGTTGGCTGCGTGGACGCCCCGGCGTTCATCGTCAACCGCCTGCTCACGCGCTTCAACGCAGCGGCGGTTGCGGCGCTGAACAACGGCAACGACTTCAAGGAGATCGACGAGGCCATCAAGGGCCTGGGTCTGCCGATGGGGCCGTTCGAACTGTTCGGACTCGTTGGTCTGCAGGTCGCGTACCACACCGGCGAAACGCTGGCTGAGGCCTTCCCGGAGCGCTTCGAGGTCGACGAGAACTTCCGCGTCCTGGGTGAGTCGGGCCTGCCCGGCATCTACGACTGGGCCAACGGCGGCGAGGTCTACGCCGAGATCCGCGACAAGGTCACGGTTGCCGAGGGCGCAGAGAAGCTCACGGCGGACCAGATCCGCATGCAGGCCCTGGAGGCCACGGCCGACGAGATCCGCCGCATGCTCGACGAGGGTGTCGTCAACGACGCCCGGGACATCGACACTGCGATGATCTTCGGGGCGGGCTTCCCGTTCTTCCTCGGTGGCATCGCGAAGCACCTCGACCAGACGGGCGTGTCCCAGAAGGTCACCGGCGGCAACCTCGTTGCTGACCAGGACCAGGCGTTCGTCGACGCCTGACCGACAAGGCAAACATCGAAGGGCGGCCCCGCAGGGCCGCCCTTCGATGTTCGCTTGGGTCACTTCTTGCCGTTGCCCGTGCCCTTGGTGGCAGGAGCAGCAATGGTGGCCGTCGCGGTGTCCGCATCGCCCTTGCCGGCCTTGGCCGGCTTGGTGGCGGGAGCGGACGTCTTGGTGTCGTCCTTCGGGGCCATGCGCTTGGCACCGGCCGGCGCAGCCTCGGTCACCGGGGCGACCTCGACAGCCGCGGCCTGGACCACGGTGGCCTTGGGGCCACCCTTGGACTCTGCCTCGGGTGCGTCGACGGCCTTGGGTGCCTTGGTCGCGGTGTCCTTGGCCTTGGGTGCCTTGGTCATGGCGACAGCGTCGGTCGTCGTGGTCACGGCCTCTTCGGCAGCGTCGGTCGTGGTCGACACGGTCACGTCGTCGGCCTTGGGTGCCTTGGGTGCCTTGGGTGCCTTCGGTGCCTTGGTGGCGGTGTCCTTGGCGTCGTCGGCCTTCGGGGCCTTCTCGTCGTCCTTGGCGGGCTTGGCGGGCTTGGTCGACTTCGGTCCCGAGCGGTCGTCCTTGACCTTCGTGGTGCCGTCCGTGGCGACCGGAGCGATGTCCAGGGAGAGGTCGTCGGTCGCGGAGACGGAGGTGACGGCGGCCTGCTGTGCGGTGGCCTCGGCGGCGGCCTGAACGGCCTCGGCCTTGGCGCGAGCGCCGTGGGCCACGGCCTTGCCGCCTGCTGCGCGGGCCTTGGTGAGGCCGGACGGAAGCGAGTCGGCCAGCACGTCGCTGTCGGCCGTCATCTTCTCGGCCGTCATGGCGAAGGATCCGTCGAGCTCGACGTCGAGGTCGACGGCGGTGCTGCCTGCGCTGGTGACGACCTCGAACTCGTCGAGGACGCGGTTGTCGGCGTCACGTTCGAGCAGGACCTGGACGCCGGCGGGGGCGTCGATGTTCGCGGTGCCGTCCTCGCCGATGGTGAGCACGATGCGGGCGTCGTCGAGGTGCAACAGGTACGTGCCGGCGTCGAGTGCGTCGCCGGCCTGGGCCATCGAGGCGGGGATCACGAGCGAGGCCGTCATGACGGCGACCATCAGCATCTGGCGGGACATGTTGCAGCTTTCCGGGGGTTCCTCTTCTACAACGGAGCGTGGGCGCCTGAACTGGAGGCGTGATACTGCGGTTCAACGCGGTTCCACCCCGAATGACTAGACGGTCAATGCTTCGTGGCGCGTATGGTGCGCAACAGTTCGCCAAATGTCCGAATTTGTACGAAGGATGATCATGGTGCTCCCCAACGCCTCGTACTCCGTGACCCTTCGCGTCCGCCTGGACCCGGACGACGCCGCTGCGCTGGGGGCGGTCACGACGGCCATCGGTCAGGAAGGGGCGGTCGTCACGGGGCTCGACTTCGTCGAGTCGGGCGCGGGAGGCCAGGTCGTCGACGTCACGGCCAATGCCCGCGACTCTGCCCACGGCAACGCGGTTCGCGAGGCGATCGACCTGGTGCCGGGCGCGACGGTCCACAAGGTTTCCGACCGCACCTTCCTGATGCACCTCAAGGGCAAGATCGAGGTGCGCTCACGCGTCCCCCTCAAGACCCGTGACGACCTCTCCATGGCGTACACACCCGGGGTCGCGCGGGTCTGCCTGGCGATCGCGGAGAAGCCGGCCGACGCCTACTCGCTGACGATCAAGGGCAACACGGTCGCGATCGTGACCGACGGGACCGCCGTCCTGGGCCTCGGGAACATCGGTCCCCTGGCGGCCATGCCCGTCATGGAGGGCAAGGCTGCCCTGTTCAAGCGATTCGCCGGCATCGATGCCTGGCCCATCTGCCTCGACACCACGGACCCCGACGAGATCGTCGCCATCGTCACGGCGATCGCCCCGGGCTTCGGCGGGATCAACCTCGAGGACATCGCGGCGCCCGGCGCCTTTGAGATCGAACGCCGTCTGCGCGAGGCGTTGGACATCCCGGTCTTCCACGACGACCAGCACGGCACCGCCATCGTCGTGCTTGCTGCCCA
>CBDTZE010000022.1:0-12443 GCA_965364815.1 uncultured Nitriliruptoria bacterium
GGCGGATCGTCGGCAGCCGTGCCCCTTCAGCAAGGACCCCGGACGTGATCAGCGTCACGAGCTGTTCCCGGAGTTGCTCATAGGACGGGACCGGCGAATCCCCGTCGACCTCGAGGATCATGAGGTCGACTCGAGTTGACGCCGGACCGTGAACGGCGCCCCGGTGCCCATCCCCAGCCAGATGCCGACACCGGCCGGCACCGCCAGCAGGGCGAGCGGTCCGAGGGTCCACGACAGGATCGACGAGGCCGTCCCCGCCACCAGCGCACCGGAGACGTCGCTGAAGGCGCCAAGCAGACAGGCGATGCCCGAGCCACTCAGGGCGAAGGCCGTACTGGCGCGGGCCACGTCGTCGAGGCGGAGCAGGTCGTCGCGCTGGACCTCCTGGCGTCGATCGATGACGACCCGCCGGCCACCCTCCACCATCGCCAGGATCACGGCGCCGATCACGAAGGACCCGACCGCCGGGTTGGCCGCCCCCACCAACAGGTGGACAACCAGCAACGCCCCGGCCGCTCCCATGGCAATTCGCGGGCCGTGGATCGCGAGCCAGTCGAGGTAGGCGGCCGACTCGCGAGGGGCCAGCAGCGCCTGGCGTGGCGCGCCGGGCTCACGACGGGAGGCCAGCCAGCCCGGGAGCACCTCGCCGAGCAGCACGGCCAGCAGATAGCCCAAGGGAATGGAGGTCACGGCGCCGGCACTGGGCAGGGCATCGAGGAGCGACCCGTCGCCCGTGAAGTTGTGGAGCCCTGCCGGCAGGAAGCCCAGCAGCAGGAAGAGCAACGTGCCGACAGCGCGAACCGTCCGGGAACGGCGGATCAGGTCGTCGCCACGCTCGACGGTCGCCGCGGAGATCGGGACACCTCGGCGATCCAGCCACACCTCGACCTCGCCGGGGCGGAAGGGCTTGCGTGCCCACACCAGGACGCCGACGACGAAGGCGATGACCACGCCGGCCATAACGGTCTCTGCGCCGTTCAGTCCCACCTCACCGACCGGTTCGATGCCTCCGGCGGCGACCAGCACCGCGCCCAGGGCGGTCGCCGTCAACAGCCCCGCCAGGCCCACGGCCTCGATGATTGTGCGCATGTCCGTCCCCGTACCTTTGATTGTGTCAATGTATCGACACAACAACACGTACGCGCGCCATGCACGCGACGTGGTTGGGTTGGGTGTCGGGATCGCCGGAGCGGAACAGATGTCGGACAACGTCAAGGTCGAGGTCGAGGGGCACACGGTCGTCATCACGATCGACCGCCCCGACGTGCGCAATGCCGTCGATCGTCCGACGGCGGACGCGTTGGCCAAGGCGTTCCGCGACTTCGACCAGGACGACGACCTCCGCGTCGCGATCTTGACCGGCTCCGACGGCACGTTCTGCGCGGGTGCAGACCTGACCGCTGTCGCCGGCAAGGACCCCAAGCGGATCAACCGACTCGAGTCCGATGCTGACGGGCCGATGGGCCCCACGCGGATGACCGTGTCGAAGCCGACCATCGCCGCGATCGAGGGGTGGGCTGTCGCCGGGGGGCTGGAACTGGCGCTGTGGTGCGACCTTCGCGTCGCCTCGGACACGGCCGTGTTCGGGGTGTTCTGCCGCCGATGGGGCGTGCCACTGATCGATGGCGGCACGGTTCGCCTCCCCCGCATCGTCGGCCACGGCCGCGCGATGGACATGATCCTCACGGGACGTCCCGTCATCGCCGAGGAAGCGCTCCAGATGGGACTGGTCTCCCGCCTGGCCCGTCACGGACAGGCGCTGGCCGAGGCCAAGAAGCTGGCCGTGCAGTTGGCCTCGTTTCCGCAGACGTGCATGCGCGAGGACCGAGCCTCGACGTTGGCACAGTGGTCACTGTCCGAGAAGGACGCACTGTCGCTGGAGTTCCAGCATGGGCTGATGACGCTGGGATCCGGCGAGATCGTCGACGGGGCGAAGCGCTTCGCGGCCGGCGAAGGCCGCCACGGGAGCTACTAGGCAGCAACCGCCGCCCGGACGGCTGTCTCGAAGTCGGCCTGTGCGAACGCGAAGCCCTCGGCGAGCAGTCGCGTCGGCACGGCGCGTCGGCCGGTCAGGGCAAGGGCGGGATCGGAGCCCAGCAGCGGCGCCCCGATCCGGGTGAGCCAAGCCGGGCTGGGCATGCCGAAGGACCGGCCCAGCACTCGGCGATAGGTCGCCATCATCTCGACGTTGCGCACCGGCGTCGGTGCGGTTGCGTTGTAGGTCCCGTGCATCGACGGTTCGTCGATCGCCCGGAGCAGGACGTCCAGCAGGTCATCCAGTCCGATCCAGCTCATCCAGTGCTGGCCGTCGCCGACCTTGCCGCCGAGCCCGAGTCGGACGAGCTGGCTCAGCCGCTTGGTGGCGGGGTCTTCCTCGCCACCCACGCCGACACCGATACGCAGCAGGACGGTGCGCTCCACGGCGCCCGGGCGGATGACGGCCTCCAGGAAAGCGCGCTCCCAGGCCAAGGCGACCTGGACCATCGTCGCCGGACCCTGCCCCGTCGGGATGGTGTCGTCCTCGATGACCGCGTCCCCTCCCTCGCCGTGGATGGCGAGGGTCGAGGACTGGACCCAGACCTTGGGCGGCTGGGCGACGGCCTCGCATGCGCGGCCCACGAGCACGACCGGGTCGACTCGGGACGAGATCAGCTCCGCCAGGTTCGCCTTCGTCGCACGACAGTCCACACGCTTCCCGGAGAGGTGAACCACGGCGTCGGCCCCGTCCAACTCGGCAAACCAGTCCCCCATGGTGGCGCCGTCCCAGTGGACGTGACGGACGCCACGGTCGTCCGTCCGCCGACGGCCGCGGGTGAGCACCACGACCTCGTCGCCCCGCTCGCGGAGTCGGCCCGCAAGGTTGGAGCCGAGGAAGCCACTGCCACCGGGGATGACGACCTTCATCTTCCTTCTCCATTGTCTGAGCGATCGCTCAGATTGTAGCGGATGGTCCGCGAGGGGCACCCTCCCCCGATGAGCTCCCACCCGTCCGTCGTCGATCGTCCCCCGTTCTGGGTCATCGTGGCGATCACGACGTCGGGGATCATGACGAACACCATGATCAGCGCGGGCCTCCCCGACATCCTCGACGGCGTGGGCGCCAGCCGGGACATGGCCGGCCTGCTGGTCGCGGCCGGCTCGCTGCCCGGCATCGTGCTGGCCACGGTCATCGGGTTGTGGGCGGACAAGTTCGGCCGCCGAGAGATCCTCGTCCCCGCCATGATCGTGTTCTCGCTGGTCGGGGCGATGGGAGCGCTGGCGCAGAACCTGCCCCAACTGATCATCGTGCGTCTGATCCAGGGCTCCGCATCGGCCGGGCTGATCAACCTCGGGGCGGTGCTCATCGCCGACCACTGGAAGGGCGAGGACCGGGGGCGCCTCCTGGGCATCAACGCCGGGATCCTGACGATCTGCCTCGCGCTCTTCCCGACGATCGGCGGCGGCCTGGTCGACCTGTTCGGCTGGCGGGCGCCGTTCCTGGCCTACCTCGTCGCACTCGGCCCGGCCCTGATCGCCTGGCGGCGCCTGCCCAAGGGCATCCGAAGCGAGGTGTCGATCCCCGACCAACTCCGCAAGACCATCCCGTACGTCCGCCGGCCCCAGACCGTCGCGATCCTCGCGGCGACCGCAAGTCTCTTCGTCCTCATCTTCGGGATGCTGCTGACGATCCTCCCACTGCACGCCGACGAGGTGTTCGGCCTGGGACCGACCTGGCGCGGTGTCGTGCTGGGACTGCCGGCCATCGGATCGACGACCGCAGCCTTCACGATCCAGCGCGTGCGCAATCGCGTCGGGGTCCGCAACGTGGCGATCGCGATCGGGGTGCTGTTCACCGGCGCACTTGTCGTCATCGGGACGGCCACCTCACTGATCGTGCTGGCCGTCGGCGCGATCCTCTTCGGCTTGGGCGAGGGCGCCGCCTTCCCAACCTTCCAGGACCGGCTCGCCGGATCCGTCCCGGAGGACGTCCGGGGGACGCTGATGGCCACCCAGGTGTCGGCCGCCCGCACGGGCCAGGTCGTCGGACCGGCGCTGGTGTCCGGGCTGGGGACCCAGATGGCGACCCGGGGAATCTTCCTCTTTGGTGCCGCCTTCGCCGCACTGGTCCTGGGACCGCTGGCCCTCCGCGGCACCCGCCCCGTAGTGTCCGATGCTGTCACCGAGACCGGAAGCTGACCAACGTGTCCGACGAACTGCTGTCCATCCCCGCCGCCGGCCGCACGCACGACGAGGTGCTCGCCGACGTCGAGGCCGCCCGGCACGACGATGCCGACTGGCAGGGCGGGCGGACGTTCTCCCTCGTCTACTACGCCGGCCCCGAGCACACGGCGTTCCTGAAGAAGGCCCACAACGCCCTGTTCAGTGAGAACGGGCTCAACCCCCTGGCGTTCCAGAGCCTGCGCCGGTTCGAGGCCGAGGTCGTCCGCATGACGGCCACGATGCTCAACGGTGACGCCGACGTCGCCGGCACCATGACCTCGGGCGGCTCCGAGTCGATCATGATGGCCGTGAAGACGTACCGGACCTGGGCTCGCGCAACGGGGCGCGGTGGTGGCGTCCCGAACATCGTGGCGTCCGTGACGGTGCACCCGGCGTTCGACAAGGCCTGCAACTACTTCGACGTGGAACTGCGCAAGGCCCCGACCGTCGCGTCCGGCGAGGTCGACGTCGAGGCCCTCAAGGCACTGGCGGACGAGAACACGATCGCCGCGGTCGTCTCCGCCCCGAACTATCCCAACGGCGTCATCGACGACGTCACGGCGGTCGGGGCGTGGGCGGCGTCGAGGGAGATCGGCTGCCACGTCGACGGCTGCCTCGGCGGCTTCATCCTCCCGTGGGTCGAGGCCCTGGGCCACGACATCCGTCCGTTCGACTTCCGCGTCGAGGGCGTCACGTCGATGTCCGCCGACGTGCACAAGTACGGCTTCGCCGCCAAGGGCGCCTCGGTCATCCTCTACAAGGACGCCGACCTTCGCCGGCACCAGTTCTTCGCCGCCACCGGCTGGCCCGGCGGCATCTACGTGTCCCCCACCGCTGCAGGCACGCGCCCCGGCGGCTCGATCGCCGCGGCCTGGGCCGCGATGCAGGCCATGGGGCGCGACGGCTACCTGGAGATCGCTCGCAAGTCGATGGCAGCGGCCGAACGTTTCCGCGCCGACATCAACGCGGTGGAGGGCCTGGCGATCGTCGGCGAGCCCAAGGCCACCGTCCACTCGTGGGAGTCGACCAGCGACGACCTCGACGTCTACGCCGTGGCTGACGCCCTCGAGGCGAAGGGCTGGCACCTGAACCGCCAGATCCGGCCGTCGTCCGTGCACGCGATCGTCGGTCCTCGCCACCTCGACCTCGTCGACGACTTCCGGGACGACCTCACCGCAGCGGCAGACGAGGTGCGGGGCGACCCGTCCAAGTCGACCCAGGGACAGGCCGCCATGTACGGCCTGATGGCCGCGGTCCCCGAAGGCGACGAGGCAGAGACGGAAGCCTTCGTCAAGCAGATCCTCGACGGTCTCTACATCGTCTGAAGGCACAACTCATGCAGACCCTCCCGTACGGAACCTGGCCGTCACCGCTGTCGGCAGCAGACCTTGCGTCGGGGGCGATCTCCCTCGACGACCTGGCCGTCGACGGTGACGACCTGCTGTGGACCGAAGGCCGGCCGGACAACGAGGGGCGATCCACGTTGGTCCGCTGGTCACCGGGCAAGGGCGCGGTGGACATCTCGCCGCCGGACTTCAACGTCCGCAACGGCGTCCACGAGTACGGCGGCGCCGCCTTCACCGCTCGGGGCGGCGTGGCCATCGCCAGCAACTTCGCGGACCAGCGACTGCACCGCCTCGATGGCGACGGGGCAACGCCGGTGACCGAGGAACCCCAGCGCCCCAAGGCCGACCGGTTCGCCGACGCGAGGATCTCCGCGGACGGCCGTTGGCTGGTCACCGCGCACGAGCGCCATCACGAGGACCGCGAGTCGACCAACGACATCGCCGCAGTCGACCTGTCGACCGGCGAACTGCGCACGCTGGTGTCGGGTCGTGACTTCGTGATGTGCCCCCGCCTGAGCCCCGACGACGGGCAACTCGCCTGGCTGGCCTGGGACCACCCCAACATGCCCTGGGACGCCGCCGAACTGTGGGTCGCCGACTTCGCTGACGGCGAGATCTCCAACGCCGAGCACCTCGGCGGCGGGCGCGACGACGCCGCCAACTCGCCGACCTGGACCCCGGACGGCGACCTGGTTGCCTCCTTCGACGCCAGCGGCTTCTGGGAGGTCCATCACCAGCAGGACGGGACGTGGGCCAAGGTCTCGTCCTTTGGCGCCGATGCCGGCGGCCCGGCCTGGAACTTCGGGCAGCAGGAGTTGGCCGTCCTGCCGGACGGACGCATCGGGGCGATCGTCACGCGCGACGGCACCTGCACCCTGCAGGTCATGGCTTCGTCCGACGGCTCTGTGGTCGGCGTGGACCTCGGGTCCGTGCAGCTCTCCCACCTGCAGACGTACCGAGACGGGTTCGCGCTGCTGGGTCGCCGACCGAACGGCGACGGCGAGGTCATCATCGTCGACTCGGACCTGGCGACCATCTCCTGTGCCCGGACCGTCACGGCAGGCCTGGCCGATGGCGATGTTCCAGCGGCCACGCACGTCGTTGTCGACCTCCCGGGCGACGAGGTGACCCATGCCTTCTTCTTCGCCCCGACCAATGGCGAGGTGGTCGGGCCCGAGGGCGAAGCCCCGCCCCTGATCGTTTTCACCCACGGCGGCCCGACCGGGCACGTCCCGCCGGTCGCCGGTCCGGGGATCACCTACTGGACCAGCCGCGGCTTCGCCGTGGCCAACGTCAACTACCGCGGCTCGACCGGACACGGGCGTGCGTATCGCGAGCGCCTCCGTGGCCAATGGGGCGTCTTGGACGTCGAGGACGTCATCGCCGTCGCTCGCCACCTTGCCGACGAGGGCCTGGTCGACGGGGCGCGCATGGCGATCCGTGGCGGGTCGGCCGGAGGCTTCACCACGCTGGCCGCGTTGACGGCCGCCGATCATCCCTTCGCCGCAGGCACGTCGTTCTTCGGGGTCGCCGACCTCAAGGCGCTGGCGGACCACACCCACAAGTTCGAGTCGAGGTATCTCGACCAGGTCGTGGGCCCCTTGCCGCAGGCACAGCAGACCTACGTCGACCGCTCCCCCATCACCCACGTGGACCGCCTGTCGTGTCCCGTGTTCGTGCTGCAGGGGCTCGACGACAAGGTCGTGCTGCCCGCGCAGGCAGAGGCGATCGTCGAGGCCGCGAAGGAACGCGGACTCCCCCACGCCTACATCGCCTTCGAGGGCGAGGGCCACGGTTTCCGCAAGGCCCAGAACATCATCACGTGGCTCGAGTCCGAGCTCTCCTTCTACGGCCAGGTGTTCGGCTTCGAACCGGCCGGAGACATCACCGCGTTGGAGCTGCGCACCAGCTGACGCTCAGCCCAGGAGCCGGGCGACGGCCAAGCCGGCGTAGTTGCCGACGGCCAGGCCGACGACGCCTGTCGTCATGCCGGAGACCACAATGTCTCGGTTGCCAAGGACGCCGGCAATCGGGCCCACGAACGGCGGGCCGAAGATCGCCGCCGTCGAGGTGATGATCGCCGTGTCCCGGTCGATGCCGAACAGCTTGCACAGCCCGTAGTGGATGACCGTCGCGACGACGAGCGCCACCGCGATGAAGGGCAGCACGGTCGTGAGTGAGTCCGCCAACTCGCGCAGGCTCGCGACCGCCCCGATCGCGACCGCGAACGCGAGGAACAGGTACTGGCCGACCTCGTAGGTCCCCGGCAACGTGCGGACCCGGGTGATCAGCGAGCCCAGGACACCGATCGTCGTGATCGCCAGGATCGCCGCAGTGCCGAAGGCATCGGAGTCCAGGATCTTCTCCGTGTCCGTCAACAGCATGACGCCGACGAAGGCGATGCCGACGGCCAGCAGCACGCCGCCGATCGCTGCGCCGACCGCGGTGCCGGCCTGCGCGGCTGAGGGCAGCCCGGCGAACTCGTCGTGGTGCGGTGTCGGGACGACAGACGGCGAGTGACCGGCCGTCTCCATCCGGATGTCCGGCGCGGGTTCCGCGTCGTCGGGGCGACGGAAGGGCTTGAGCACCTTGGCCAGGAACTTTGGCAGGAAGGTCATCAAGGCCAGGAGGTAGAGCGACGAGATGACGACGTCGGCCGCGTTCAGCGCAACGAAGACCGAGGAGTCGACATCAAGGGCCTGCTGGATGGCGGCCATGTTGGCCGTGCCGCCGGTGTAGACACCGACGGTCATGCCTGCGAGGTCGGCAGGGTCGGCCGCGATGTCGCCGGCCAACAGGTTCGCCGAGATCGGGGCGACCACGACGATGGTGGCCACGATCAGCCCGAACGAGATCATCGTCGGGCGAGCGAGCTTGACCCAGCCCTTGAGGTCCGCCCCGAACAGCAACAACGGGATCGCCAGCAGGACCGTGACGGCCTGCATCGTCGAGGCCATCTCGCCGGTCGGGCCGTCGAGGTCGATGATGCCGACGTTCCCGATGACGATGCCGACGATGTAGCAGACGACGATCGGGCTCAGCCCTTTGACCAGCGGCGTGTTGCGGAACCGGACGACGAGCGCCGGGAACAGCAGGATGAACAAGGCCAGCACGATCCCCACGGGTCCTCCCTCGACGCGCCCGTGTCCAGCACCCTACGTTCCGTGGAAGGCAGACCTTGGGAGTACGGACATGCGACGTGGCGCGAAGCTCGGGGCGGCCCTCGCCGGGACCCTGTTCCTCGTCGGTGGCGGCGTCGTCTGGTACCTCGGCCCCATCGCCCCGATCGCGACGGGCTATGCCGCCAAGACCGTGTGCTCCGGTGCGATCGTTGCCGGGCGCCCCGTTGCGGACGTCGAAGGCGACCTCCCACCCAATCCGCTCGTGCCCTTCCTGCGGACCCAGGTGCAGGAGGACCGCGTGACCACGACGCTGCTTGGCGCTTGGGGCTCAACCGCCTGGGCCACCAACCACGGCTGCACGCTGGCGGACACCTTCCCGCAGCCGGCGGAACGCTGGGAGCCGGCCGGACCCGAGCTGTCCCGGGCGTGGCCCCTGGGCGACCTCGTCGAGTCGGCCGATCTCTCGCCCGGCGTGCTCGAAGCCGTGCAAGCGGCCTTCGTCGAGGACGACCCCGAAGGGTTGCTGAAGAACACCCGGGCGGTCGTGGTCGTCCAAGGTGGGCAGGTGGTCGCAGAGCAGTACGCCGAAGGCTTTGACGCCGACACCCGGCTGCTGGGCTGGTCGATGAGCAAGTCGATCGCCAACGCCATGGTCGGTCGGCTGGCCGGACGCGGACTGGTCGAGTTGGACCGTCCCCTGCCCTGGATCCCACCGGACTGGGCCGCCGATGCCCGCGCCACCATCACGATGCGGCACCTGCTCCAGATGCGTTCGGGGTTGGCCTTCGAGGAGGTCTACGACCCCGGCACCGACGCCACCCAGATGCTCTTCACACCGCAGGACACTGGTCAGTTCGCGGCTCGCAAGCCCTTGGCTCACGAGGTCGGGAGCTTCTGGCACTACTCCAGCGGGACGTCCAACATCGTCTGCGACGTCCTGCACGAGGTCTCGACGTTGGGGCCGCAGATGGCGCAGGACCTGGTGTTCGGCCCGCTGGGCATGCGGTCCGCGGTCCTGGAGGCCGATGCCGCCGGCGACCTGGTCTGCTCGTCGTTCACGTACGCCACCGCCCGGGACTGGGCCAAGTTCGGCCAGTGGTTCCTGCAGGACGGCCTCTGGGACGGTCAGCGACTCCTGCCGGAGGACTGGGTCGAGTTCAGCACCACGCCCGTCGACGGGACGGACAACGAACCGGAGAACCCGTACGGGGCGCACTGGTGGCTGAACGCCGACGCCGACGGGAACCGGCGCATGCCGTCGGTCCCGGCAGACGCGTACTGGGCCAGCGGCAACGAGGGCCAACACGTCGTGGTCATTCCGTCGCAGGAGCTGGTCGTCGTGCGGTTGGGCCTGAGCCAGGACTTCAGCGGAATCGACTGGGGACTCGAAGCGCTGCTTGCCGGGATCATCGGCGCCTGATCAGCCCTTGCCGCACGCCGGGGCGAGGGTCGAGTAGGGGTTCACGGGGGAGCCGTTGACGTACCGGCCGACGTGCGCGTGGGGCGGCGTGTTGTAGGCGTTGCCGGTCTTGCCGACCCAGCCCAGGACCTGCCCGGCCTGGACGCGGTCGCCCTTCTTCAGGCCCGGGGCAAGCCGCTGCATGTGGGCCCAGTACCAGTACTCGTTGTCGCTGATCCAGTAGCTGATCGTGATGCCGCCGAGGTCTCCGCGGTTGGAGCCCGGCACGTAGTTGTTGCTGTGGTCGACGGTCTTGATCGTCCCGTCGGCGATGGCGACCATCGGCGTGCCCTCGTCGGCGAAGAGGTCGTTGCCCTTGTGCGTGCGACCGCCGGAGCGCGGGTAGCCCCAGTCGTTGGAGAACCACACGGGGTCGATCGGGCAGAGCACGCCGTCGACGGCTGCCAGACGTTCCCGGCGCACGGCCTCCTCTGCCTTCGCCACGCGGCGCTTGGCTGCCTCGAGCTGACCGGCCAGCACGTTGGCCTCGGAGGAGGCGCGGTTGACGACGCTCACCTGAGACCGTTCCTCGGTCGCGACGCGGTCGCGCAGCGCCGTGGTCTGGACCTTGAGGTCGGTGACGAACTCGAAGGTGTCGAGGGCGACCTGCTTCTCGTCCTCGGCCCTGAGCCGTTCGCGATCCGCTTCCTCCTGCAGACCCACCCGGTCCGTCCGCAGATCGGCGATCCGATCGACGATCCCGTCCTGGTGGTCGATCACGGCACCCAAGGTGTAGAGGCTGTTGATCAGATCGTTCGGTGAACTCGCGTGGGCGACCATGGTGAGGACCATCTGGCCGCGCCCCGCCGCCCCGTACTTGTAGGTGACGACGACCTGGTTCTCGAAGTTCCTCTGCTCCTCGGAGAGGTCGACCTCGGCCTCCTGCAACAGGCGGGTTGCGATCTCGAGGTTGGCGGTTGCGGCGTCGCGGCGCTGCTCGGCGGCAACCAGCGCGTTCTCTGCCAGGGCAAGCTGGCCCTCGACCTGCGCCAGTTCGCGTCGAGCAATCTCCAGGCGGGCGCGGACGTCCAGCAGTTCATTGCGTTCGACCGTGGTGTCCGCCAGCGCCCCGTCCAGCAGGGCCTCGATGCGAGCCTGCTCGGCCTTCGCGTCGCGCAACTCCTGCTGCGAGGAGGACTGCGCGAGGGCCGACGGCGCGTGCGGCACCTCACCGAGCACCGCCGTTGTCGCCAACGTCAGTGCGGTGAGCCAGGCAGCTCGTCGTCGCATCCTCGCGACCTCCGTTCAGTGCGCGTCGTCCATCCCGCGCAACGGAATGACGATACCGGCGACCGCTCCACCGGATGGGGAGGCGGTCACGCTCAGACGGCCGCCCTCGGCCTCCACCAGGGAGCGAGCCAGCGGCAGGCCACGACCACCGGAGCGGTCGAGCCTCTCTGTCACGTCGAGGGCCTCGGACGAGAAGCCCGGACCCTCGTCCTCAACGTCGACCCGTACGGCCCGAACATCAGCGCCCTCGCCCACAGCGCGCACCCGGACGACGACCTCGCCTCGCCCATGGACCAACGCATTGTCCAACAGCACCTGCACGGCCTGGCCGATGGCGGCGCCTCGCAGGAAGACCAGCGGCGTGGGCTGTCGGTCGAGTCGGACGTTCCGTCCGGTCTCCGCGGCCATCGCCTGCCACACCGGCAGACGTTCCTCGACGACGTCGCCGAGGTCCACGGCCGCCCCGACGACGTCGGTCCGCGTGAGTTCCTCGAGTTCGTCGATCGTGGCCTGCAGGCGATCGGCCTCGGCCTGGGCGGCGGCGATGGTCGCCCCGTCGACGCCTTGGGCCTCCAAGGTGTCCAGCTGCAGGCGCAACGCGGTCAGCGGTGTTCGCAACTGATGACTGGCGTCCGCGGCAAAGGTCGCGGAACGAGACAGCGCCCGACCCAACCTGGCGCTGGTCGCGTCCAGCGCGTCCGCGATCCGATCCGCCTCGTCCAGCCCGGAACGTGGGGCGTTGGTGGTCAACTCCCCGTCGCCGAGCGCGGCCGCGGTCCTGGCCAGTTCCTCCAGAGGCTGGGACAGGCGGCGCGCCAACCAGCCGGCCCCAGCCGCTCCCAGCGCCAGGACGCCGGCGGCCAGGACGCCCAGTCCCAGCCACACACGGCGGATCTCGGCGACGAGGGCCGTCGGCTCACGGTCGGACTGCAGGACCAACGGTGTCCCGCAGGCCCGGGTGTCCAGCGGGATCGCCGCGGCGAGGCGCCCCTGCCGATACGACGCGCCGGGCGCGCCGTCGAAGGCCGCGTCCGCCTCCGGTCCGACCACGACCTCACTGCGACCGTCGCGTGCGACGACCACGGC
>CBDTZE010000023.1:0-12133 GCA_965364815.1 uncultured Nitriliruptoria bacterium
CCGGGACGCCCGTCCTGACGCCCGAGGGCGTCGCGGGGGCCGTCCAGGCAGAAGCCATCCTGCGACGCGAACTGGGTGACGTGATCGTCGCCGGGCCGGGGCGCCCCGACGTGCTGTCGTTCGTCGCGGTCCTGCAGGGGGTGGCCGAGGCAACGGGGCGCGACCTCGCGGACCTCGACCAGCAGGAGTTGGCCCAGGCCTGGGCCCTGGGTCTGTCGCAGGTGCCGGCCGAGCAGGCGGAGTTCCTGCGTCGACTGCTGGCCGGCGACCCGGACGAGGCCACCACGGGCCTGATGATCGCCACGCTGGACGCCAGCGCCTACGCCGAGGCGGAGGATCCCGAGGCGGCCCGCAACGCCGACCAGTTGGACTTCGCGGCCGTCATCACCGGCTCCGACCTCGGGGCCGTCGATGCGCTCCCGTTCAGCTTCGTGCTCCTGCAGGCCGACGACGGCTCCTTCCAGGAGGAGCTCGGCCGCCTGTTCGGGATGGCCATCCTCGTCGTGCTCCTGGTGCTGGCGTTCGTCGTGCGTGCTCGTCGAGGGACGACCCTCGGGCGCCCCGGTGCCATCCGGCGCACGATCGCCGACACGGCCCTGGGCCTGTCGGTCGTGGTCCTGGCGAACATCTGGGTCAACGGGTTGCAGGTGGTCATGGGGCCCGGTGGCCTGGGCCTGGTCGGGGCGCCGACGCCGCCGACCATGATCGTGTCGATCCTCCTGATCGCGCTGGGGGTCGACTACTCGATCCACCTGCAGGAGCGGTACCGGTTCGAGATCGGCCGGGGCGCCGAACCCGGCGAGGCCGTGCGGACCGCCGGGGGAACGGTGGGTTCGGCGATCCTGATGGGGGCCATGACCACCGCCGTCGGCTTCCTGACGAACCTCACGTCCCCGCTGGGTCCGATCCGTGACCTCGGGGTCCTGGCCGCGGTCGGTCTGGTGTCGGCCTTCGTGCTCACCACCACGTGGCTGCCCGCCGTCCGGGTCCTGTTGGACCGACGCGCCGAGGGCAAGCGCGGGGTGCCACGCGCCGAGGTCGCGCCGACCGAGAGCCAGATCCTTCCGCGCATCGCCCTCGCGATGGGCGGACCGGCCCTGCGCCGCCCCGTCGTGGTCATCGCGGTCGGGGCGCTCGTCACGGCGCTGGGCGCCGGTGGGATCAGTCAGTTGAAGACGGAGTTCGACCTCGCCGCCTTCCTGCCGGAGGGCTCCGACCAGCAGCGAGCCTTCGTCCTGGTCACCGAGGAGTTCGCCGGTGGCCTTGGCGAGCAGACGTCCGTGCTCCTGACCGGCGACGACGTCCTGTCGACGGCCTCCCACAACGCCCAACTGACGGCGCTCCAGCAGCTTGCGGGGTCCGAGGGAGTCGTGACCACGGCGGGTGTCGTCGTGGGCCAGGCCCCGCCACTGGTGGTGCTCGGCGCCGTCGCCGAGGCGCAACAGCCCGACGCGCCCGCCCCGCTGAAGCTGGCGGTGGCGGCAGCCTTCGCCGCCGGCCTGCAGCCCGACGGGTGGATCGACGGCGATGCAGGCGTGGTCTACGCCGCGCTCTCGCCGACCGGGATCCTCGACGGGGTCGTGGACTTCCCGTCGGGCGTCGACGACGCGCCGGTGGTGCGCTGGGTCATCAGCACGCAGTCGACGCGCACGGGCGCCGAGCTGGTGGCCGACGACTTCGACACCGCGCTGGGGCCCGTCCGCGAGGTGGGCGTCGAGGCCGTGGCAACCGGTGACCTCATCATCAACCTCGGCGCCATCGACGCCTTGCAGGCATCCCAGATCCGTGGACTCGGGTTCGCGTTCTTCGCCGTGCTCGGCCTGCTGACGCTGGTCTACGGACGTCGCCTCGGTCGCTGGGACTTCGGCCTGCTGCTCATGATCCCCGTTGCCGCCGTGGCGATCTGCACCCTCGGCCTCATGGCGCTCACGGGCATCCCGTTCGACCCCGTCACGGCGACGGTGTCCGCGTTGGTGATCGGCGTCGGGATCGACTTCACGGTCCACCTCGGCGAGCGGTTCGTGGAGGACCTCGGCGCTGTTGGCGACGATCCCGTGGCGGCGCTGCGCGCCAGTATCCAGCACACGGGCTCGGCCCTCGCGGGCTCCGCCCTGACGACCGTGCTGGGCTTCGCGGTCCTGATCACCGGGACGCTGGTGCCGTTCCAGCGGCTCGGCTCGACGACGGTCTACGCCGTGGGTCTGTCGCTCTTCGCCGTCATCGCCCTGCAGCCGGCGATCCTGTTGGTCTGGGCGCGGCGCCACAAGGACGTCCTCGCCGACTTCGCCAGCCGCAACGACTGACGCCGACGCCGACGCCGACGCCGACGGCGTCGAGCGAGCGCCAGGGGGCCGAATCGTGCACCTCTGACGCTCACTCGACCGGGTGGGTGACCTCGACGGCGTGTTCGCGGCGCAGGTCGAAGAGCCGATCGGCGCGGCGCAGCAGTTGGGGTGACAGGCCGGCGAGGGGCGCGACGACGACGACCTGGTGGCCGGCGCGGCGCGCCCGCCCCGTCGCTCCCGCGAACCGTCGATCTCCGGACGCGATCCACACCGCCCCGACGGGCGCCTCGGGCCACGAACGCAGCGCGCCGAGCAGGATTTTGTCCGCGGCCTCGGGGCGTGCGGAGACACGCTCGAAGCGGTCGAGGGTGTCAGGCAGCGACAAGGCGGCCAAGCGCCGGGCCACCCGGTGCGTGCACGCCCCGACGATCGTTGCCTCCGACGGCAGGACGGCCAGCAGACCCTCGACGACACCACAGACCTCGTCGTCCTCGCGCTCCCACCACGGGGCGATGAGGTTGTCGAGGTCGAGCACAGCAAGCACGGGGTGCACCGCCGATGCCGGACTCACCCGTTGAGGTGCAGTGCCGAGTCGGCGAGGCCGTCACGGGGCGCAGCCTTGGTGATCCGGCGCATGACCTCCCAGAGGTCGTACAGGTGCGGACCGACGATGGGCTTGCCGGAGGTCAACAGCGCCCCGGACGTCCGGCGCTCCGGGTCGGCGAACCCGATGATGTTCGTGAAGCCGAGGTGGCCGAAGGCGTGGTGCGTGTTGGGGCCGTAGAGGCTCAGTGCCTTGGCGCCCAGCATGAAGCCCATGCCGTACCGGGTCGGGATGGCCAGGGTGAAGTCGATCTCCATGTAGGACTGCTCGGAGATGGCTCGACGGATCGTGCGGGGCTCGAAGATCTCGACGCCGTCCATCGTCCCGCCCAGGCGCAGCAGTTCGAAGAAGCGGCCGAACTCATCGGCCGTCGAGACCACGTTGGCGGCCGGCACGATGGCATCGAGGAAGCGATCGTCGTCGAGGATCTCGGTGACCTCGGGGATGCCCATGCCGAAGGCGCGGTTGAAGAGGGTCGACAGCGGCGGCAGGACCGGCAGGCCGGTGTGGTGGTTGGTCGCCAGTTCGTCGCGGCGGTCGCGCGGCCAGCCGTAGCTCATGCCGTCGAAGCCGAGGGGGCCGAGGATCTGCTCGTCGAGGACCTGCTTGATGTCCTTGCCGGTGACGGCACGCACGACCTCGGCGAGGATGAAGCCGCCGCTGACGGCGTGGTACGCCACGAAGCGCCCGGGAGGGATGGTGGGCTTGGCGTCCGCGAGGATCCGCATGATGTGGTCGCGGTCGTCGAGGGTGTCGAGGTTCACGGCCTCGGCCGGGATGTTCGGCACGCCGCTGCGGTGGGACAGCACGTGGTTGATCGTGATGTCCTGCTTGCCGTTGTGGCCGAACTCCGGGAGGTACTCCGCGACGCGGTCGTCGACGTGGATGAGGCCGTTCTGGTCAAGCAGGTGCACGACCATCGCCGTGACGGCCTTGGAGCCCGAGGCGAGGCAGAACGGCGTGTCGGGCCTGGCCACGACCCGCAGACCGGCGTCGCGTTGGCCGGGTCCGCCGCCGCGCGAGTAGCCGATGGACCGGTTCAGGACCGTGGCCCCGTCGCGGCGCAGGTGCAGCGTGATGGCCGGGTGCATGCCCCACTTGTAGAGCCGGACGACGGTGTCCCAGATGCCCTCGACGTCGTCGCGGGTCATCCCGACGTCGCCGGGGTCATCCTCGGCCGCGTGCACCTGGATGGATTCGAGATCGCGGGGCACATGGCCGCGGCGAAGGGGCGCCGGGAGGCGCGAGACGGTGGGCAGTCGCACGTCAGACGACCTCGGTCCAACCGTGGCGGTCCTCTGCTTCGCCGCGTTGGACGGCCAGCAGGGCGTCACGCAGCCGCTCGACGTTCTTGCCGACCTCGCCGCCGTTGATCGTGACTTCCTTGCCCTCGTGCACCAGGATGCCGACCGGGGCCAGGACTGCGGCGGTCCCGGACAGGGCGGCTTCGCCCCGCCAGCCCAGGACCTCGTCGGTCGACAGGGCGCGTTCCTCGATCACGTAGCCGAGGTCCTCGGCGATCCGCAGCAGCGAGTCGCGGGTCACGCCATGCAGGAAGGTCGTGTCGAGGTTGCGGGTGACGATGCGGTCGTCGTCGATCAGCAGGAAGTTGGCCGCGCCGGTCTCCTGCACGTCGCCGCCCGGGGCGAACAGGATCTGGTCGACGCCGTACTTGGCCTTGGCGTCGAGGGTGATCGGCAACGCCTGGACGTAGTTGGCGCCGGACTTGACCATGCCGAAGTGCGGCGTCGTCCGGGGGGTCTCGGTCTCCACCAGCAGCTTGAGGGGGCGCAGGCCGCCGGCGAAGTAGTCGCCCACGGGGGAGGGCAGGACCAGCAGCATGCCCTCGTTCGGCGGGGAGGCCGCTGCCCCGATGTGCGCCTGCGTGCCGAACAGCAGGGGGCGCAGGTACAGCGAGCCGGGGGCGTCGGGGACCTCGGCCTTGTTTGCACGGACCACGTCACGGATCATCCCGTGGAGCAGTTCGGTCGGCGGCGCCGGCAGTCGCAGCTGCGTTGCGGACTGCTGCATGCGCTCAACGTGCCGGGCACCGCGGAAGATGCGCACCTGGCCGTCGGTGCCCTTGTGGGCCTTCATGCCTTCGAAGCAGGTGCTCGCGTAGTGCAGGACATGGGCCGCCGGGTGGATCGGCAGCGGGGCGACCGGGGTCAGCTCCGGGGTGGCGAAGACGCCATCGCGCCAGTGGCTCAGGGCCATCGTCTGGCCGAACTGGGTACCGAAAGCGGTCATCTGCGGGTCCTCCCCGGGTCTGCACGCCCGCTCCATCTGCCCGTGGAGCGGGTCTGCTGCCACGAGTTGACCACGTGACCACGGTGGGCGGCCACCGACCGCCCGGCATGCGCGTGCCCCGCATCGGGCACCACAGGGTCTCCGGCGCCACGGGTGGCGTCGGTGGCTGACCGATCACCGGCCGCGAGGGCGGTGGCCCGCACGGGTCGACGTTTGTCCTGACTTCCCCCCAGCAGGCAGGAACGGCCACCCCAGACGGAGAAAGTGTCAACAGCGCCCCGCCTCCACCCCCGTGGAGCGAGCACACGACAGGAAGCATCGCCGTGACCCCCAGGAACGAGCGCCACCAGGTCTCGTCCGGTCGCGCCTCCGAGGCAGCAGCCGGACGCCTCCGTGGTGCCCTGCGCCGTGAGGTCGGCGATCTCGAGGTCCGCCTCGAGGAAGCACAGCTTCGCTCCAGCGCCTTCCTGTCCGCCGGGCTCGACCGTGAGGCCGCCGAGGTCCTCGAGGAATCCCGCGCCATGGTGGACGCGTTCCACCGTCGCCTGGAGTCCTCCCTGGCCGAGGCCGCCGTCGAACGTGAGGCAGAGCGCATCTTCGCCGGAGCCGACGACGTCGTGGACGTCCTTGGCGGCGACCCGGAGCACGCGGGTGGCCTGATGGCTCGCATCCCCGCAGGAATCGGCGCTGCCGTGGCCTCGTTGGCCGTCCTCGCGATGGCGGTCGTCTCCATGCGCGCCCCGGAGTCCCGCGACCTGCAGACCGTCTCGGACGTCGCCGCCCTTCCCGTGCCGAGCGCTTCGGACGACGAAGCCGCCGCACCCCGGACCTACTCCGCCCGCGTCACGGCCATGGCCGCCAGCATGTCGCCTGCGGAGCTCGAGGTCCTTGCCGGGGCACCGGAGCCGGAGGCCGTCGCGCCGCTGCTCGAACGTCGTCGCAAGCTGCTCAACCGCCTCGCCGCGGGAGCCCAGCCCATCTCTTCGACGATGCTCGCGGAGCTCGACTCGCTGGTTGCGCAGCTGCGCACCGAGGGCGTCGACGTCGACCGTCTGATGCTGCTCGAGCGGGTCGTGAAGTACCGCGCCGCCGAGGAGGGCCGCCAGGGCCCCGCATCGGAAGAGCGTTCCGACGCGCCCCAGCCGGAACAGCCGCAGGAGCCCGCGCCGGCGCCTGAGCAAGAGCCTGAGCCGCAGGACCCTGAGGCTTCCGAGGAGTCCGAGGAGGACCCCACCGTCTTCCCGTTCGGCGAGGAAGAGCCCCAGGACGAGGAAACGGAACCCTCCGAAGGTGGCCGGGCCGGAGCACAGGGTTCGGGTTCCGATGAGAAGTCGGACGGCGACGGCGGCATCCTCGACTGAGTCGTTCCCCGCACGCCTCACCTTGCCAGGCGGGCCGGTTGGGGCCGATTGACCCCTTTTCTGCCCCGGACACCGCAATTTCCGTGGCAGCCTGACCACTGAGGGTTGTGATGGGGTACCGTTTTCCACGCACGCAGGAACCGGATCAGGCATGAAGACGCTGACGTATGGCCAAGCGCGCTGGCTCGGACTTGCCTTTGGCATGACGGTGCTGGCGGCAGTGGCGGCTTCCGCGTTCCTCCGGGGCGCTGACCCCGTCGAGGTCTTCGCCGTCAGCCTCTTCATCCCGATCCTGGCTGCCGTGGTGTTCCTGGGCCCGGTCGGTGGCGGCGTTGCGGGCTCCGCAGCATCCATCGCCTACCTCACGATGCGCCTGTCGACCCTCGGTGGCGTCGAGCCGACGGAGTTCGCCGGCTCCATCGTGGCCCGCGTCATGCTCTACATGGCGTTCGGCATCCTCGGTGGTGTGGCCAACCGCAACCTCGAGCAGTCCCTGAAGAAGCTCGAGATCTACGACGAGGTCGACGACCTCACCGGTGTCGGCAACGCTCGTTCGCTGCTCTCCCTGGCGGACCGCGAGGCCGCTCGCGCGCAGCGCTACCAGACCACCTTCTCCGTCGGTGTCCTGCGCCTCGATGCAACGTCGCTCAAGGGGATGGCTCGCCGCCCCAGCGAGAAGGCCATCCGCAAGTTCTACGGCGACGTCAATCGTGCCGTGCGAACGACGGACAAGGTCACGCGCCTGGCCACCGACGAGGTCGAGGAACTCACGGTCATCATGCCGGAGACCGGTCCTGAGGGTGCCCGGATCTTCGTCGACCGGGCCCGAAGCGGCCTGACGATCTCCCTTCGGGACATGGGCGTCCCACTCGCCGACGACGGCATCACCGGCTACTCCATGACCCTGCCGGGTGACGAGGACCTTCTGCGCGAGCACCTCGATCGCATCCGTGCCCTGGACAATGAACTGGTGGTGGCCGAATGAGCAAGCATCGCAAACAGGCGACGTCGCGCTCCTCGTGGCATCGCCGCATGCGTCCGTTCACCGCCATCTTCGTGATGGTCGGTCTTGTCGCCGGTGGTGAGCTCAGCGCTGCCATCGCGACCGAGTTCCTCGCAGAGAAGGAGGCCGAACTCAGCGGCCTGCTCAACCAGGAGCGCGAGATCCGGGGCCTGCCGGCCCTGCCGACGTCCGACGCCCTGCGCACCGTCTCGCGCCGCCACACCCAGAAGATGATGTTGGCCGGCACGATCTTCCACTCCGACGACCTGCGCGGCGAGACCGAGGAGTTCTTCCCGGACTGGGCCAAGATCGGCGAGAACGTCGGTGTGGGTCCCACGATTCCGCGGACGCACCAGGCGTTCATGGACTCCACCGGTCACCGCAACAACATCCTCGACGAGGCCTGGCAGACCATGGCCATCGGCGTGATCGCCGACGGCAACCGTCTCTTCATGACGCAGCGCTTCCTGCGCCTGCGTTCCGGCTCGAGCGTCCCCGACGACGCCCTCGCCGAAGGCAATGACAGCGGTACGGACAGCGGCGACCGCACGGAACAGGCCGCACCGACCGGTTCGATGGACTTCCTGCGACTCGCCGGCTCCGGCCGCGTCGAGACGGCCAAGGCCCTCGTCGAGCACGCCTTCCCGGCTGGCTCCGCCAGCGGCGCCGTCCTCGCCGACGCGTTCGACTTCCACGGCGCCCTCGCCGGCTCGGCCCTCGCCGGGCAGGTCAAGGGCCCGACGATCCTGAGCTCGACCAAGGCACTCGACGCCGGCGCCGCCGATGCACTGGTTCGCGCCCTCGGACGCGACTCGGGTCGGACCGTCCACGTGATGGGCACCTTCGCCCCGGCCGTCCTGCAGTCGGTCCGCGACCTCGGCCTCGAGGTCAAGCAGGTCACCGGCGACGGCTTCGCGGCCCAGGCCGCCAACGCCGCCCGCGCCCTGCCGCAGGCACCGGACACCGCGATCGTCGCCCGGATCGACAACTACCCGGATGCCCTGGCCGCCTCGGCTGTCAGCGCCCACACGGGTTGGCCGATCCTGTTCACGGAGACCGGCGCGCTCAACGGCGCCACGCGTGACGTCCTCAACGAACTCAACATCGCGACCGTGCACGTCATGGGCGGCACCGGTGCCGTCAGTGCGGCCACGGCCTCCGCCATCGCGAGCCTCGGCATCAACGTCGAGCGCCACGCCGGTTCCGGCCGACTCGAGACTGCCCTGGTCATCGCCGACCTCGGCATCCGCGAGGGCATGGCCGCCGACATCGTGCAGCTCGCGACCGCCCGGGCCTTCCCGGACGCGCTCGCCGGTGGCGCCATCGCGGCGCGGCTCGGGGCACCGGTCATCCTGACCGAGCCCGGCAGCCTGTCCAGCCAGACCGCAGCGTGGCTGCGTGCCCGCGGTGCCTCGCTGGAGCAGGTCCTCCTGCTCGGCGGCACCGGAGCGCTCAGCCAGCAGGTCCAGTCGCAGGTCAGCAACCTGCGCTGACACGTGCCCGCCGTCCGCCGTCATCTGACGGCGCGGCGCGGGCTACGTTTGGCCCCTGCCATCACCCGTCGTTCCCAAGACCGAGGACCAGCTCCGATGCGCTCGTCGTCACGCGTGCTCCGCGCCCGTCTCGCCCGTGCGGCGGCCCTGCCGCTGCTGGCCCTGCTGCTGCTCTTCGGCGGTGCGTCCGTGGCCTCCGCCGTTGACGACGTGATCGTCCTCGCGACCGAGGGTCACGGCGACCTTCCGGGTCCCGATCCCATGGCTCCGGACGACGAGGCCAACGAGTTCGCCCCCGACGACTACGAGGTCACCTTCCTCTGGGGCGCCGCGGTCGGCTTCGGCGTGCTCGTTGCTGGCGGCGTGGCGACGCTCGGTGGCCTGTACTGGCTGATGGTCGTTCGTCCGTCGCAGGCGAACCAGCCCCAGGCTTGACGCCCTCGCGTTCCGCCGGGCCCCTGCTCGACGAGCGAGTCGCGCTGCGCACGGCGAAGTTGGTCATGTCGACGCGTGCCGCCGACCCCGTGGCCTCGCGCCAACTGCGTGAGGTGATCGAACGCGACCTGCCCGCCATCGACGCGGCGGCCAGGAAGTGGTCGGGCCTCGGCGCCGACCTGCCCCCGACCCAGTGCGCCGTGGTCTCCCGGCCGGGCTGGGTTCGCGCGAACCTCGCCGGCATGCGCGGCACGCTGGACCCGATCGCCGCCCAGATGGGCAAGCGTCCGCGTTTCGCGTCCCAGATCGTCGGTGCCCAGTTCGGGGCGCTGCTGGGTCTGCTGTCCACCAAGGTCCTGGGCCAGTTCGTCCTGCCCCTCGGTGGAGCCGGCGGCGGGCAGTTGGTCGTCGTTGGCCCGAACCTGCTGGACCTCGCGGACGAGCACGGCCCCCTGGCCGAGGACATCCACCGCACGATCCTCCTGCACGAGGTCACCCACCGCCTCCAGTTCGACGGTGTCGGCTGGCTGGGCGAGCACCTGCGACACCTCGTTCGCTCCTACCTCGAGGACGCGAAGGTCGACCCCAAGCGGATGGCCGACCTCGCCAGTCGTCTCCCGGAGGTCATCAAGGACGTCCGCCGCACCGGCTCGATCACGCCGATCGTGGAGCAGATCATGACCGAGCGGCAGCGCGAGATCATGGAGGAGGCCCAGGGGCTCATGAGCCTGCTGGAAGGCCACGGCACGGCGGCGATGTACCTGGCGACCGATGGTGTCGTCGAGGACGCGGATGCCGTCCGGGCGGCGCTGTCCAACCGCCCCGACGACGTGACCACGAAGATCCTCACGGCCGTTGCTGGCCTGGAGAAGAAGAAGTCGCAGTACCGCCTGGGCGAGGCGTTCGTGCAGGCCGTCGTGGACAAGGGTGGCGTCGCGGCGCTCAACCTGGCGTTCGAGCACCCGGAGAACCTGCCGTCCACCGACGAGATCGACGACCCCGACGCGTGGCTCGCCCGCGTCGGTGCCGCTGCCTGACGCGATCATGGTCGACGTCGGGGCGCTGGCTGCTGGCCAGTCCCGCGACGTGCTGGTCGCCGAGGTCTCGCGTTCGTTGGCGGCGTTGGCGGACGGGGCAACGGTCGTGGTCGGGGCGTCGGGCGGCCCGGACTCTGCGGCCCTGCTGCTGCTGATCGCCGAGGCCCGGCCCGATCTCCGCGTGACGGCGGTGCACGTCCGCCACGGCCTGCGCGACGATGCCGCGGACCTCGACGCGTTCGGGGCGCAGATCGTCCGCATCGGTGTGCAATCGCGGGTGGTCGAGGTCGACGTCGTCCTGGCGGGGGAGGGGCTCGAGGCCGCGGCCCGGGATGCCCGCCACGGGGCGCTGCACCGTGTCGCGGCCGAAGTCGGGGCGTCGGCGCTGCTACTGGGGCACACCGCCGACGACCAGGCCGAGACCGTCCTCATGCGTCTTGCGAGGGGTGCTGGGGCGCGAGGCCTTGCCGGCATGGCGCCGTGGCGTTCGAGCGACGAGGGCGTCGACGTCGGCCGGCCGCTGCTGCGACTGCGCCGTCACGACGTCCACGCGGTCCTCGGCGACCTGCCCGTCGTGGCAGACCCGTCGAACGTCGACCCGCGCTTTGCCCGCTCGCACCTGCGCGCCAGCGTGCTCCCCCTCCTGGCCGACCACGCGGGTGACCCGGTCGGGGCGATCAGTCGGGCCGCCGACCTCCTGCGCCAGGACGCGGACGCCCTCGATGCCTGGGCCGCCGAGGTGATCGCCCGTGCCGTCGTCCGTTTCGGCCCGGTGCACGCCGTGCCGGACGAGATCCTTGTGACGTTGCCCGCTGCCGTCGCCAACCGGGTCGTGCGACAGGCGGCACACGCCTGCGGCGTCGAGTCGGAGGCCGCCACGGTCGGGGCGCTCCTGGACCTCGCGCCGGGGCAGGCGTGGGACGCCTCCGGGTTGACGGCCAGTCGCGGTGGCGGCTGGCTGGCCCTGGCCGCCAAGGACGCGCTGGACGCTGCCGTCCTCGCCAGTGGCGAGGACGGGGTGGAACTGCCGCCTGTCGGCCTGAGCGTCGAGGTCGCCCCGGGCATCCGTCTTGCGGCTGCCGCCCCGGACGGCCCGGCCGACGGTTGGTGCGTCCCCCCGGGAGGCCGCGTCGAACGGGGCTCACTGGTTCTCGACGCCCCGTCCGCGGCGTCACTGGTGGTGCGCACACGCCGCCCCGGCGATCGGATCCGCACGGCGGGCGGGGCGCGGTCCGTCCAGGATCTCTTCGTCGACGCCGGGGTTCCGCGACTGGTGCGAGACCTCGTCCCGCTGCTGGTCGATCGTGACGGCGCCGTGGTCTGGGTCCCGGGCCTTGATGCCGACCCGGCCATGGTCAGCGCCGGGCGCGCCGCTGCGGCCCTGCGTGTCAGCCTCGACGTCGGCTGAACGGGGCCGGGTGGGTCCTGGCCGGTCGGTCAGCGGTGGCCGCGTTGCTGCACCAAGGAGACGATGACGGGGATCAGTTGCTCGTCGGAGACGCCATCGGGGATCCCGACCACGCGGTCGCGCAGGACGTTGCCGACCTGCAACGCCAGGGCATCGGCCTTTGGCTGGTCGAGGTCGTGGCGACGCGCCACCCAGCCACGCGCCAGGGTGTAGTCGCGGTCATCGACCGACGACACGTCGACGCTGTCGGCCCACGA
>CBDTZE010000024.1:0-12068 GCA_965364815.1 uncultured Nitriliruptoria bacterium
GAACGGCCGTCCTTGGTCACGATGTGGCCCCCTTCGACGCGAGCGTCGGCGCCCCGGGCGATCGTGTGGGCGATCTCCTCGGCGGCGCGCCCCACGGCCGTGCCGGTCACCGGGACGAGGATGGTGCGCAGGCGGCCGATGTCGAGGTGGGCCAGGTCGGTGACGTGCGCCCCGCGACGGACCAGGAGCAGCGGCACCTTGGCGCCGGCGATCACGTCCCGGATCGGGGCGGACAGCCCATGCAGGCCGCTGAAGTCGTCGTTGAGTCCGATCGCGATCAGGTCATGGCCGAGGTCCGACTCCGCCAGGATCGCCCCGCCGACGTCGACGGCGTGGACGGTTCGGCGCTCGACGCGGTGGCGCGGGAGTCGCACCTCGTCGGCGGCCGGCGGCAGCGGTCGACCCTGCTCCCCATGCACCAGGAGGACGGTGACGTCGGCCTCCTCGCGCAGCGAGAGATCCAACAGCCTCGCGGCCACCACCGAGTTGAGCCCGCCGCGCGTGGGCAGCAGGGCCGAGGTCGCCTTGGCGATGACGCTCTGGCGGAGCATCTCCTCCTGCTCGAGGCGCTCGGCCTCGTCGGGGCGTGTCTCGAGGCGTCGCAGGACCGGGCGCAGCAGTGGTCCGGCCATCACTGAGGTCGAGATGGCCAGGACGACGATGGCCGCGTAGGCCGTGTCGTTGAGGATGCCGAGGCCGTAGCCGAGGGTGGCGACGACGATCTCCAGCGCCCCGCGGGCGTTGAGGCCGATCCCGACCGCCAGTCCCTCGAGGTTGCTCAGGCCCGCGACGCGACCGCCGGCGAACGACCCGATGAGCTTCGCCGCACCAGCCACGGCGATGATCACAACGGTCCACAGGAGCACCGACGGGGACAGCACCGCCCCGAGGTCCACGTACAGGCCCGCGGTCGCGAAGAAGATCGGGGCGAAGACGGCGCGGCTGACACCCTCGAGGGCGTGGCGGACGTCGTCACTCAGGTAGCGGGACCGACCAACGACGATGCCGGCGATGAAGGCGCCCATGACGGCCTCGACACCCAGGGCCTGCGTCGCTGCCCCGGCGACCAACGCGCTGAGCACGGTGGTCCCCAGCACACTCGAGAAGGGCTGCGCGGAGGACCGGGCCCGGCGAAGGGCGCCGTCCACGACCCGCTGCCCGACGGTCAGGGAGAGACCGACGAACGCCAGGACGGCCCCGAAGGTCACGACCTGGCCGATCACACCGGCATCCCCTCCGCTGTGGAACCCGATGACGCCGCCAAGCAGGAGCCAGCCCACGAGGTCGTTGGCGACGCCGGCGGCGATGGTGATCTGCCCGACGTTGCGCCGCATCAGGCCCATGTCGCTGAGGACCTTGGCGACGACCGGGAGGGCGGAGATGCTCAGCGCCACCGCGAGGAAGAGCGCAAAGACCAGCCGGTCACCCTCGGCCCCGACGAAGTCGTCCGGGAGCAGCCAGCCCAGCCCGAAACCGAAGGCCAGCGGCACGACGAGGCTCCCCGTGGACACCAAGGCGGCAGGCCGGCCGAGGCGCCGGAGCAGCCCGAGGTCCGTCTCGAACCCGGTCGTGACCAGCAGCAGCAGGATGCCCAGCCACGAGATCGACAGCAGCAGGCCGCTCTGCACGTCGCCGCCGGGGAAGAGCTCAGCGAACAGTCCGGGCGACACCCGACCGAGGATCGTCGGACCAACGACGACGCCGGCGAGCAACTCGCCGACGACCGCCGGCTGGCCGATGCGACGCGCAAGCGCGCCAAGGCCTCGCGCCGCCGCGAGCAGGACCGCGAGTTGGAGCCAGAGCAGCAGCAACTGGTGGTGGTCGAGAGGCGTCAGCACGTCGGTGTGGCCCGTCTGCTGCCAGCCGAGGGACGGCGGTCACAGCGGGCGGAGTGTTGCCCCTTTCGGCGCCGGACACGCAACCCATGGACAAGATGGCCCGAACGACCCGGCCCGGGCGTCAGCGGACGGTGGCGACCAGGAGCAACTCGGCGTCGTCCAGGGCGACCGCAAGGGGGCCGTCGTAGCGACCCGGTTCGGCGCCCTGGATCCACTGGACGTCCAACCCGCTGGTGTGGGCCAGCAGCGCCAACTCGCGAGCCGTGTACGCCGAGGTCCACAGGTCGAAACCCTGGTGGGTGCCGTCGGGACCACGGACGTCGCCGAGGTGGTGGTGCACGCCGTTGAGGGCGTCGTACTGGTCGCCCTCGACGAGGTTGCGCACGGCACACAGGGCGTGGAACGCCGTCAGGACGATCCGCCCGCCGGGCTTGACGTGCCGGGCCATGCCCGCCAGCACCGCCCCGTCGGTCACGGGGTTCGTCCCGAATGCCCCGTGGTGCAGGGAGATCGCCGCGTCGAACGCTGGCTGGGCCACGCCGCGGGCATCCAGCGGCGGATCACCGTCGAGGAAGTCCCGCGCATCGACGGCGAGGAACTGCGTCGACAGCCCTTCCTCGGCGGCCGACTGGCGTGCGACGTCCACCAGCGACGGCGACAGGTCGATCCCGAGCCCCGAGTGACCGCGGCGAGCCAGTTCGTTGAGATGCCGGCCGTTGCCGCAGCCGATGTCGAGGATCCCGGAGCCGGGGCGCAGTCCGAGCATCCGTTCCAGCGCGTCGACCTCGTGGTCGGTGTGGAGGGCGAACGCGTTGCGGCGGTAGTCGCCGCCCTGGAAGTCGCCGATGGCCTCGTAGTGGCTGTCGACACCACCGACGCCGGGCTCCCAGGCCCGCATGCGCGGGGCCTCGCCGGGTTGGTCGAGGTGGTCGCGCCACGACGGCGGGAGGTCGCGAGGCAGCGTCACGCGCCGTTCCCCGTGGAACCGTCCTCGGTCGCCCCGGCGTCGGCCCCCCCGGCGTCGTCGGGAGCGTCGTCGGGAGCTGCGTCGGGGCGGTGCTCGGCCCACCAGGCGTCGAGGTGGGCCAGCGCGGCCTCCTCGTCCATCGGGCCGAGGTCGATCCGCAACTCCAGCAGGTGGTTCCACGCCTCGCCGACCTGGCGCCCCGGCTTCATGCCGGTGTGCTCCATGATCCGGTTGCCGTCGATCGGGGGTCGCAGGGAGTCGAGCTGTTCCTGCTCGCGCAGCTCCGCGACCCGGATCTCCAACTCGTCCATCCGCCGGCTGATGGCGGCGGCCTTGCGCTTGTTCCTGGTCGTCACGTCAGCGCGGGTCAGCTTGTTCAGCTGGTCGTAGAGGTGACCCGCGTCGCGGACGTACCGGCGCACGGCGGCATCGGTCCACCCCTCCTTGTAGGTGTGGAAGCGCAGGTGCAGGCGAACCAGCTCGCTGACGTCCTTGATGAACTGCTTGTCGAACTTGAGTTCGCGCAGGCGGTGACGGGTCTGGCGGCCGCCGACGACCTCGTGGTGGTGGAACGTGACCTTGCCGTCATCGTGGATGACGCGGGTCTCGGGCTTGGCGATGTCGTGCAGGACGGCCGCCAACCGCAGCACGACGTCCGGTCCGTTGTCCTCCAACGCCATGGCGTTCTCCAGCACCGCGAGGGTGTGGGCGTACACGTCCTTGTGGCGGTGGATCGGATCCACGCAGGCGGCCAGGTCGACCAGCTCCGGCAGGACCCAGGTGGCCAGGCCGGTCCGGACCAGCAGGTCCAGTCCGCGGGCCGGGTCGTCCCCCGCGATCAGCTTGACCAACTCGTCGCGGATGCGTTCCGCGGAGATCGTCTGCAACTGGTCGGCCATCGAGGTGGCTGCGGCCAGCGTGGCCTCGTCCGGCTCGGCGCCCAACCGCGAGGAAAAACGCGCCAGGCGGACCATCCGCAGCGGATCGTCGCTGAAGGACTGCTCCGGTGTGACCGGCGTTCGCAGGACCTTGCGGTGCAGGTCCCCGATGCCGCCGAAGAGGTCGACGAAGGCGAAGTCCGGCACCCGAACGGCCATGGCGTTGATCGTGAAGTCCCGGCGGGCGAGGTCACCCTCGATGGTGTCGCCGTAGGCGACCTCGGGGTGGCGCGAGCCCGCCTCGTAGGCCTCGGTCCGGAAGGTCGTGATCTCGACGTCGCGGACGATCCCACCCGGCAGTTCCTTCTGCGCCGACACCGTGCCGAACGCGGCGCCCGTCAGCCAGACGGCGTCGCCCCAGCGACGCAGCAGCTTCTCGGTCTCCTCGGGACGAGCCGAGGTCGCGAAGTCGAGGTCGATCGTGTCGAGGGACGACAGGTCACCCGTGGCGACGGCGGTCTGCGCCAGCAACGTGTCGCGGACCGTGCCACCCACCAGGTAGAGCTCGTGACCCGCCGCAGCGAACAACTCGCCCAGCTCCCGAGCTGCCGGGAAGTGGTCGACGAGCCGCCCGAGCTGGGCGGCCTGGTCCTCGGGCAGGGCGGTGGTCATGGGTCGGGACGCTACTGCCTGCCCGGCGCCGCCCCGGAACTGCGCAGAACCGCCAAAACGCCAACGAGATGCCGGGGAGGCATCTCGACGACGGAGGACGCTTCGTCCGACCTCACCACCAACGCGTGCCACGGACGGAGCCGTGACGCGGGGGGCGCAGTGTCGGGTGCATCGTTGTGTCCTCGGGGGGGAAGGGGATCATTGCCCCACCCGTCCACCATCGAAACCTGTCCGAACGCCCCCACCTTCGGTGCCCATCACCCCAACGGGCCATGGTGTCAATGGTCATGCACGAGGGATCGCCGGTGCCCCTGGGCCGAATGTCGGGATTGTCCCGAAAACTGGGTGGAACCGACGCCGCAGGGGGTTGACACCGCGTTGACAGGACCAACTCCGGCAAACGACGCCGCCCCGCGCGTGCGTCGCACGGGCGGGGCGCAGGAAGCGACGGGGACAGCCAGGAAGCCCGGCGGTTCCGGCTCTCAGCTGTTGAGACCGGCGGCGCGCAGCGAGACCTTGAAGTCGTGCGGGTTCGTCGACGCCTCCATGGCATCGCCGAGGGTGACCTGCTTGGTCCGGTAGAGCTCGAGCAGGTGCTGGTCGAAGGTCTGCATGCCGTAGTAGGCACCGTCCGCGATGGCATCCGGGATCATGTCGGTCTGGTACTCGTCCATCAGGAACTCGTAGATCCGGGTCGTGGCGACCATGACCTCGACGACCGCGATGCGTCCTTCACCGGTCGAGCGAGGCACGAGGCGCTGACAGACCACGCCCTTGAGCGAGTTCGCCAACGACAGGCGGGCCTGGCGCTGCTGGGCCTCGGGGAACATGTCGATGATGCGGGTGACCGTCTCCTTGGCGTCGGTCGTGTGCAGCGTCGACATGACGAAGTGGCCAGTCTCCGCGGCCTGGAGGGCGGCGACGACGGTTTCGGTGTCACGCATCTCACCGATGAAGATGACGTCCGGGTCCTGGCGGGCGACGGCGCGCAGCGCGACAGTGAAACTCTCGGTGTCGACGCCGATCTCACGCTGGTCGATGATCGCCATGTCATCGCGGTGGGTGACCTCGATCGGGTCCTCCAGCGTGACGATGTGACAGCGACGGGTCCGGTTGATGTGGCCGATCATCGCGGCCATCGTCGTGGTCTTGCCCGAACCGGTCGGGCCGGTGACCAGGACCAACCCACGATGCTCCTCGGACAACTTGCGGACCGCGGGCGGGAGGTTGAGTTCCTCGAAGCGCGGGCTGCCGTGGCCGACCAGTCGCAGGACCAGGCCGACCGAGCCGCGCTGACGGAAGACGTTGGTGCGGAAACGACCAAGACCGGAGACCGAGTAGGCGAAGTCGGCCTCGTTGGTGTCCGCAAACGACTTGGTGCTGCGCTCGTCCATCATCTCTTCGGCGAAACGTTCCGTGTCGGCTGGCGACAGCGGTTCCAGTTTCGTGACCGGAGTCAGGTCGCCGTCCACCCGGACGTAGGCCGGACCGCCGGCCTTGAGGTGCAGGTCCGAGCCGCCACTGTCGACGAGGACCTGGAGATAGTCGAGGATGCTGCTCATGCCCGCCCTTGATGGTCCGATTTGCCCGACGCTGCCCCGACCCGCGCCCGCGAGAGGGGACCGTGCAACCTACACCTCGACGAGCAGTGTCAACGGGCCGTCGTTGACGAGGTCGACGTCCATCTGGGCACCGAAGACCCCCGTGCCGACCGTCAGGCCGAGTTCACGGAGTCGTGCGACGAAGACCTCGACGAGGGGTTCGGCCTGCTCGGGCCGCGCCGCGCCGACAAAGGACGGACGTCGACCCTTGCGGGTGTCGCCGTAGAGCGTGAACTGGCTGACGACCAGGACGCCGCCGTCGATGTCGAGGCAGGAGACCTCCAGGGCCGCCACCTTGGCGCCCGGTGCCGAGGCCGACCGCGGCGTCTCCTCGGCGGCGAAGAGTCGCAGGTTCGCCACCTTCTCGGCAGCGCGACGGGCGACGGCCTCGTTGTCGTCGTGGGTCACACCCAGCAGGACACACAGGCCCTGGCCGATCTCCCCGGTGCGTCGCCGCGCCCCGTCCTCGAGCACGTCGACGTGGGCACGGTGGACCCGTTGGACCAGGGCGCGCATGCCGACTCCTCGTGTCGCCGGGGGCAGGAACGACGGCAACGCCACACAGCCAAGCAGTCCGTCGACCTCCCCCCGGGGCGCCGGGGGCCGTCGGTATGCTCGGCGACATGCCCACGTATCCCACTCGACGGGCCACGTCGGCTGGCGGCGTGGTCTGTGACGACCGCGACGACGGCCAACGCTGGGTCCTCCTGATCGCCCGTCGCAACCTCGCCGGCAAGGCCCAGTGGACGCTGCCCAAGGGCGGCCTCGAAGCTGGGGAGTCCGCCCGTGAAGCGGCCCTGCGGGAGGTCCGGGAAGAGACGGGCTTCGGTGCCTCGATCACCACGCCCCTCGGGACGATCGACTACTGGTTCGTGTGGCGCGAGGACGCGGTGCGCTATCACAAGTACGTGCACTACTACTTCATGTGGTGGGACGGCCAACCAGCGGGCGAACGTGACGACGAGGCGGAGCATGTCGAGTGGGTGCCGATGGAATCGGCCCTCGTCCGGCTTGCCCATCGAAATGAGCGTCGGTTGGTGGCGCTCGCGGCAGCCCACCCCGGACAGGACGGCGAGAACTCGCCGGCCCTCGACCTCGCCCCGGACGACACGACCTTCCCACTGGACATCCCCGACCCGGACGACGTCGTCCTCGACCGTGGGGCCGCCGGTGCAGACTCCCACTGACCCGCGCCGGGGTGGCCGAGCGCTGGCGACCGTTGTCGTGCTGCTCAGCCTGCTGGCCCTGGCCCTCGGTGCCCCACAGGGAGCAAGCGCCCGACTCGGCGATGCGACCAGGGCGGTGGCAGCCACGGCACACGCGGCCGACGAGGTCCATCTCGTCGTGGCACGCCTGACGGGCGTGATCGGACCGGGCTCGGTCCCCAGCGGCATCGAACCGCCGACGCAGATCCTGGTGCGGTCCCTGGTCGAGTACACCGGCACCACGCCCTTGGACGACGTCGAGGTCGTGGTGGAGACCTTCGCGCGACTGACCTCCCGCAACGGCCTGCGCCAGGCCCTGGACGCCGGCGAGGTCGGGACGGCACGTGTGGTGCGTCGCCTTCCGGTGCGTGAGGGCACCATTCAGCCGGGCGACATCGCCGCGGTCGACCACTTCCTCGACGTGAGCCTCGTCACGCAGTCGGATCGCACCGGCGTCTATCCCATCAAGGTGACCCTGACGCGCGGCACGGACACGCTGGATTCGGTCGTGACCGCCGTCGTCCACCTCGGCGAGACACCGATCAACCCGCTGGCCACGGTCATGGTCTGGCCCGTCGACGCCGCCCCGGTGTCGGGCCCCGGCATCGACGGGATCTCGGCGGGCAACGCCGAACTGCATCCACAACTCCTCCCCGGCGGCCGGATCGACGACCTCGTCGCGGGCTTGGAAGCCGCGGCCTCGTCGGGCATCGTCCCGAACGTCTCCGCCAGCCTCCTTGACGCCTTGGCACGCCGGGCCGTCCTCGCCGAGGACGAAACGCTGCCCGCGGCCGAGGACGCCGCGCCCGACGAGTTGACCCGCGCCGTGGCTCGCGCATCACGCAGCCTGCTGCAACGCCTCCGTCGCGTGCTGGGCTCCCTGGCCCACGCGCCGGTGGCCGGGGCGTTCGCTGACGCGGACCTCGCCGCCCTGCTCGCCGGCTCACCGAACCTCGGACTCCTCGCCGGAGAACTCGCGGCCGAGGGCCCGTTGCGCGTCGAGGGCCTCGTCGGGCGGACCCCCGACCCCGCCACGCACGTCGGCACGACACCCCTGACGCCCGCGACGCTCGACCTCCTGCCCGGCGATCACCTGCTGCTGCCGTGGAGCGCGGTCGAGGGTCCCGACCTCGACCGCGGGCCTGACCTGCCGTCCCCGATCCGGCGCCTGCGAGCAACCAGCGGTCGGCTGCTGACGGCGACGGTCGCCGATCCGTGGCTGAGCATGGCCATGGCGACGCCCTCCACGGAGCACGGCCACGTGGTCGCCGTCCAGCGGATCCTGGCGGGGACCGCGATGGTGCAGTTCCTGTCCCCCGGGCTCGCCGACCGTCCCCTGCTCCTGCTGCCGCCCCGTGACTGGGACCCCGGTGGCCGGGTCGCTCGCTCCCTGGCACCGGCCCTGGTCAATGCGCCGTGGCTGCGACTGCAGTCCGGCGGCTCCCACGCGGCGGCCGCCTCCGGCTTCCTCGCCGAGGCCGTGTTGGCCAGCGGCGAACACCTCCCCGCCGACCTCGTCAGCGACCTCGGCGCCACCCGAATCGACCTCGCCGGGATCCGGTCGTCGCTCCCGGACGGTGTCGCGACGGTCGGAGGTCGACTGGCCAGCGAACTCGAGGACCAACTGCGGCGCGCGACGTCCCACTGGTTCACGAACGACCCGGACACCTCCCGCGCGATGATCGCCGACGTCCGGGACGCGGTCGAGGACGCCTACGGCGTGATCGAGGTCCCGACCGCCGACTCCATCACCCTCGTCAGCGCCCAGGGCCGCATCCCGATCACGATCCGCCGCCCCGTCGGCGACATCCTCGAGGTCGAGGTCGAGGTCCGCTCCCGCGGCGCGCTCTCCTGGCCCAACGGCGCCGTCCAGCTCCGCACGATCGGGCCGGGCGAGACCCGGACGCTCTCCTTCGACGTGCTGGCTCGCTCCCGCGGCGACTTCCCGCTGGAGATCATCGTGCGCGACGCCTCGGGCTCGCGGGTCCTGGCCGACGCGACCGTCCGCGTGCGCTCGACCTTCACGTCCCGTCCGGCGCTGATCATCACCGCCAGTGTCGTGGTCCTGTTGCTGGTGGTCGGCCGGTTGCGGCGCGGCCGACGCGAGGGCGACGACCCGGAGCCCGGCACGGGTGAGCCCGGCACGGACGGCGGTCCTCCGGCCCGCGGCCTGACCGTGCTGGCCGGCTCCAACGACGACCAACCGGGGGACGTCCAATGACCGCGGACGACGCCGGCCCCCTCGAGGCCCCCACCGACGAGGCCCACACCGAACAGGGCCAACCCGGCGAAGGCGCGGCCCGCCGTTCCTCACGCCCCTGGCCCGGTGACCTGGAGAGCCTGGCCGATCGGTACGTCCTCGAGGAACCCATCGCCCGTGGCGGCGTCGCCGTGGTCTGGCGTGCCTGGGACGAGCGACTCAGCCGGAGCGTGGCCGTCAAGGTCCTGCTGCCGCACGTCGCAACCGACGCCGTGACCGTCGAGCGGTTCCGTCGCGAGATGGTCAGCGCCGCAGCGGTCTCGCATCCCAACGTCGTGTCGATCTACGACACCGGGCAAGTGGGCGACCTCGTCTACCTGGTCATGGAGCATGTCGACGGACCCAGCCTCAAGGAGGTCCTGCGTGACCTCGGGCCGCTGGACCCGATCGTCGCGGCTGCACTCGGGGAACAGGTCGCCGGGGCGCTGGCCGAGGCGCATGCGACGGGCCTGGTCCACCGTGACATCAAGCCCGCGAACATCCTGTTGACCTCTGACGGCGTGGTCAAGGTCACCGACTTCGGGATCGCCACGGCGGTCGACGACGACCAACCGAACCTGACGGCCGAGGGCAAGGTCGTCGGCACGGCCGCCTACCTGGCCCCCGAGCAACTCCAGGGGCGCACCGCCGACCCGCGCGTGGACGTCTACTCGCTGGGCATCGTGTTGTACGAGTGCCTGGTCGGGCGACCGCCGTTCCAGGGCGACACGCCCACGGCCACGGCGACGGCCCGGCTGACCCAGGACGTCGTGCCCCCTCGCCAGTTGCGCGCCGACGTCCCCCGAGAACTCGACACCGTCGTCACCCGTGCGATGGCTCGTGAGCCCGAGGGCCGCTTTGCCGACGCGGCCTCGATGGCGGCCGCGCTCACCCGCTTGGTCCCGGCAACCCCCGAGGACCTCACGGCCCGCCTCGTCGACGGCCAGGAGGTTCCACAGGTCGTGGTCTCCGAACAGGTCCCGGCGACCCGTCGGCGCGAGGCCGGCGCACCCGGCTCGCACCTGCGTCGCCTGCTGGCCGCGTTCGCGATCGGCCTGCTCGCTGCGACCGGGGCCCTGTTGCTGTCCCGCCAACTCTCGCCCGACACCGTGGCCGCCGACGCCCCCGACGGCGTGGTGACCGTCCTGTCCGCCAGCGACTTCGACCCCTTCGGCAACCCACCGGCCGAGCATCCCGAGACCGTCGCGGACGCCCACGACGGCGATCCCCGGACCTCGTGGACGACCGAGCAGTACCGCGGCTCGGCGAACTTCGGTGGCCTCAAGGTCGGCGTCGGGCTCTGGTTCGACGTCGGCGCGGACAGCGACGTCGACGTGCTGGAGGTCGACCTCGCTGCCTCCGGTGGATCCTTCGAGATCTACGCCGTGGACGAACTGCCCGACGCGGTCGACGGTCTCATCGGCTGGGACCGCCCCCGATTCACCGTGGAGTCCGCCCAGGCCACGACCCCGATCGACGTCGGCGACCTGGGGGAGCGACGCTTCTGGCTGTTGTGGTTCACCGAACTGCCACAGAACGACGCCGGCCTGTTCCAGGCCACGGTCCGCGAGGTCCGCTTCCTCCAGAGCACCGGTTGAGCCGCCTCCCGCGGCTACGGTGACTGCGCGTGAACCGAGACGCCCTGAGACCGTCGATGCACCTGGCCGACCTCGCTGACGAGGACCTGCTGCGGGCCACCCTGGAGGGTGGCGCGACGCGGGAGCGTGCCTTCCTGGAGTTGGTCGACCGCTACGAGCGCCGCGTCTACGGCATCTGCCATCGCTTCTTCGGCAACCACGTCGACGCACAGGACGCGACGCAGGACACGTTCCTCGCGATCGCTCGTCGGGGCGGCGCCTTCCGCGGCGACAGCAAGCTGTCGACCTGGATCTACCGGATCGCCGTCAACGCCTGCAAGGACCTCGCAAGGGCCCGTGACCGCCGTCCCCAGACACCGGTCGAGGACGTGGCCCGCACGGCAGCCGCAGCCGGCGTCGACCTGACCAGCGACGACGAGTTCGGCCTCAGCGAGATCCGCGACGACATCACCGCGGCCCTGGGCCAACTCGACGAGGTGTCCCGGACCCTCATCATCCTGTGCGCGATCGAGGGCCGCGACTACGCCGAGGTCGCCGAGGTCATGGACCTCCCGATCGGCACGGTGAAGTCCCGCGTCTTTCGCGCCCGCGCCAAGCTCGCCGACCTGTTGGCACCGGTGCTCGAGGTCAACGACGCCCCGCTCCCCCGACGCCCCGACGAGCCCGGTGGCAGCGACGGGGCACCTCGGGGCGCGCAACCCCCACGCGGCCCACCTGCGCGATGACCGGACGGCACACCGTCCCTGCGGGAACCGCACACGATCGTGCGGCGTCCCACCCCCGCGGACGCTGACCTGCGCCGCACCACCATCCACTGACCTGACGTCTCACCGACCTGCCGAACGTGGCAGCCCAACCCCGCTGGAAACCCCGTGGACACCTCCGAGCGCCTCGCTGCCTACGCAGCCGGTGCGTTGGCGCCCGACGAGACCACCGCCCTCGAGGCGGCCCTCGCCGGTGACGCTGACCTGCGCTCGCAGTTGGCCCGCATCCGTCGGGCCGACGAGATCCTCGCGGAGCTTCCCGCTGTCGAACCCTCGGCCGAGTTCTCTGCCCGCCTGCGCGACGTG
>CBDTZE010000025.1:0-11831 GCA_965364815.1 uncultured Nitriliruptoria bacterium
TGCAGGAGGCGGATGCCCTCAAGGGCGCGTCCGACCACGGCACCAGCAAGAGCCTGTACGGCCTGGACCCCGACGGCCTGGAGTTCGAGGTCGTCTGGCTCATCCCGGCCGACCAGATCCAGGCTTCCGACCTCGAGGCGCGCACCCGGATCGGCCGGCTGGACCTGGTCCGCGAAGTCCAGCGCTTCGGTGACGACCTGCGCGGCGGCGTCGGCATCAGCCGGCCCGCCTGAGCCGTCGCCAGCGGCACGCGCTTGACTCGTCGCTGTCCCCAAGGGGTGGTGCATCGTGGCGTGGGAACGGTTCGTGGCCGTCGGTGATTCGTTCACCGAGGGCATGCACGACGGTCCGGGCCCCGACGGAGCGTTCGTCGGCTGGGCCGATCGCGCGGCCGCTCGGCTGTCACGCTCCAACCCCCGGCTGACCTACGCCAACCTCGCCGTCCGGGGCAAGCTCCTGGAACAGGTCCTGGCGGACCAGGTCCCGCTGGTGCACACCCTCGCCCCGGACCTGCTCACGTTCCACGCGGGTGGCAACGACGTCCTGCGTCCGGGCATCGAGGTCGCCGACGCCGTGGCTGCCTACGACGCCGCCGTCGCCCAGGTCACCGCGCCCGGACGGACCGTCGTGCTCTTCACCGTGCTGGAGCGGTCGGGGCGCGCCGGGCGGATGGGGGACCGACTTGCGGCGAGAATCAGCCGATTCAACGAGGGTGTCCGCGTCACCGCTGAACGGCACGGCGCCGTGCTGGTCGACCTTGCCGCCGAACCCGTCATGACCGAACGCCGCCTGTGGCATGTCGACCGACTGCACCTGGCACCTGCCGGTCACCAACGTGTCGCGGCCGCGCTGCTCGAAGCGCTGGACGTCAGAGACCCCGTGCCCGGTGGGGCGGGTTGGTGGCGCACGCCACTGCCGGCCCCGGGCCCCCTCAACGCGGCGGGTCGCATCCGCGACGAGGCACGATGGGTCAGCGGCCACCTCGCACCGTGGGTGTGGCGACGCCTGCGTGGCGTCTCCAGCGGAGACGGACGCACGGCGAAGCGCCCCGACCTCGGCCCGTGGACCTGGCCGGAGTGATCTCCGCCAGCGTCACTCGGCGGCTTCGTCCTCGAGGACGTGGACGGACAACGCGTCGTCGATCTTGCGCTCAGCCGCTTCGGCGCCGCCCTTGACGACGGCGGCGAGTTCGCCCTCGATCATGCGGCGAGCATCGCGGTAGAGCCGGCGCTCCGCCGGGGACAGGCCCTTGCGCTCGTCCTTGGCCGCGAGGTCACGCACGACCGTGGCGACCTCCTGCGGGTCACCGGAGCGGTACCGCTCCTTGCTCTGCTTGAGCCGACGCGACCAGTGGCCCTTGATGGGCGTGGGGTCGTCCGACAAGACCTCGAGGACGTGCTTGACGTCCTTCTTCGGCATGCAGTCGCGAATGCCCGCTTCCTCAACCTGGTCGATGGGGACCAGGACGGTCAACCCGTCGTCAGTGCCCAGTACGACGAACTCCACTTGCTCACCATCGAAGTCCCGTTCGGTCTTGTTCTCCACGGTCACCGCGCCGTGCGCGGGGTGGATGACGGTCTGGCCGATGGTGATGGACAAGGGCGCTCCTGAAGCGGTGGACGTGAAAGAAGTCCGGCGAAGGACACCCGAAACCCTACGGGTGTCCACACCGGGTCACTGGACGAAAGGGAATCTGCCCGTTCCGGACGGCCGTCAACCAGCCTCTGCCAACGGGCAGAGGCTGGTTGCAGCGAGGTTGTGTCAGGCGGTCCGGGAGTTCATCTGCTCCGCGACGCCGATCAGCAGAACGGCGGCGACGACCGCCACGATGAAGCCGAGGGCGTTGAGCTCCCACATGTCGCCCGTGCCCAGGAGGCTGGCCACGAAGCCACCGATGATGGAACCAACGACACCGAGCCCGAGCGTGGCCACGAGCGAGAGGCCCTGCTCACCGGGCTTGATGAGACGAGCGAGTGCGCCGATGACGAGGCCGGCGACGAGGAAACCGATGATGCCCATTGCGTATCTCCTTGAGATGGTGGAACGCGAAGATGCCCCACCAGCCTGCCTTTGACTCCTCCCCCCGTCCAGTGGGACGAAAATAATCGACGCCCCGCCGCCCGATGGGGCGCGGGGCGTCGAGCGTCAGGTGACGCGCCAGGTCAGCTGGCGGTGCTGGCGTCGTAGATCGCCTGGATCGAGGAGTCCACGGTGGTGTGGAACTCCGCGTCCGACTGCTGGGCCGACAGGCCCTCGGTCAGTGCACGGGAGAACGACGCGATGACGCCGGAGTTCTTGGACAGGCGGTCGTTGGCCTCTTCGCGCGAGTAGCCGCCGGAGAGGGCGACGACGCGCAGGACCTTGGGGTGGTCGACGAGGACGTCGTAGAAGCCCGGGACCTCGGGGAGGGTGAGCTTGAACATGACTTCCTGGCCCTCATCGAGCGAGTCCAGGCCCGCGACGAGCGCGTCGCGGAGCATGGCCTCGGCCTCGGCCTTGGACGGGCTGTGGATGTCGACCTCGGGCTCGAGGATCGGCATGAGGCCACCGGCGAGGATCTGCTTGCCGACCTCGAACTGCTGGTCGACGATGCGCTTGATCCCGTCGGCGTTGGCGACCTTGATGACCGAACGCATCTTGGTGCCGAAGACGCCCTTGTCCTTGGCGCGAGCCAGGAGGTCGTCGAGGCCCGGGTTGGGCTTCATGACCTGGACGCCGTCCTCCTCGTCCGCGAGGCCCTTGTCGACCTTCAGGAACGGGGCGACGCCCTTGACCGACCACAGGTAGTCGGCCGATCCCTTGCCGTCGATCTCACGGTCCATCGTCTGTTCGAACAGGATGGCGCCGATGATCCGTTCCCCGTTGAACGCCTCATCCGTGGCGATGCGGGTGCGCATCGCGTGGATGAGGTCGAACATCTCGTCCTCGGAGGACCAGGCGTCCTCGGTGACGCCGTAGAGGCCCAGCGCCTTCGGCGTGGAACCACCGGACTGGTCGAGGGCGGCGATGAAGCCGTCGCCCTGACGGATGACTTCGTACATCTCGGAGTGCGCGCTCACGGCGGATCCCAATCGGTTCGGTGGTGCGGAGGTCGGTTCCGCAATCTTGCCGAATCGCCCACCCGATCGCCCCTTTCGGGCGGCTGTGACGCAGGCCACCCCCCAACGGCGAAGGGGGACGCGCGCTCGGTCGCCTCCAGGCGTGCCCAGCGGCCAGGCAGCCCGCCGCGCCGACAACTGCCCGCCCCGTCTGGAAGGATGGGCACGTGGGCACTTCACCCGCACCAACCAGGAGCTGGGCATGGCGGAACGCAGGCACCCCGCAGTCGTGACCGACGCCGAGGGGCGGCCCACGGACCAGGTCGCCGACCCGATCGGTGATCTTCCCCTGGTCACCGCCGACACGCAGCCGAGGTTGTGGAACCTGATGCGTGGTCCCCGGGCAGCGATGCGGGAGACGACGCGCCACTTCCTGCGCCGCGACGACTTCGCCCCGGTCCACGAGATGCCCCGGGCAGAGCACCGTGAACGCATTCGCCGCCAGGTCGAGGAACTCGCCGGGTCCGATGTGGTCGCGATCGGCTTCCCGGTCGCCGTGGGCGGACAGGGCGACGTCGCGTCCTTCGTGACCGGCTTCGAGGAACTCAGCTACGGCGACATCTCCCTGCAGGTCAAGGTCGGCGTCCACTTCGGGCTCTTCGGCGGCGCGGTCCAGCACCTCGGGACGCAGCGTCACCACGAAAGCCTGCTGCCCGGCGTCATCGACTTCTCGCTGCCCGGCTGTTTCGCGATGACGGAGACCGGCCACGGGTCCGACGTCCAGTCACTGCGCACCACCGCGACCTTCGATCCGACGACCGACGAATTCATCGTCCACACCCCCGACCCCAGTGCGTGGAAGGACTACATCGGCAACGCCGCCGCCCACGCGCAGCTCGCCGTCGTCTTCGCACAGTTGTTCACACCCGGCCCGGATGGCGCCCCGATCGGGCATGGCGTGCATGCCGTCATCGTCCCCCTCCGCGACGAGGCCGGGACCGTGCTGCGCGGCGTCACGATCACCGACAACGGTCACAAGCTCGGACTCAACGGTGTCGACAACGGCCGGATCGCCTTCGACCAGGTCCGTGTCCCCCGCACGAACCTGCTCAACCGCTTCGGTGACGTCGCGGCCGACGGCACCTACAGCAGCCCGATCGAGAACCCGACCCGACGGTTCTTCACCATGGTCGGCACGTTGGTCCAGGGCCGCGTGGCAGTGAGCGGTGCCGGCGTCAGCGCATCGAAGCTCGCCCTGACCATCGCACTTCGCCACGCCTACACGCGTACCCAGTTCTCCCCCGGCGGCGAGGACCAGGACGAAACGCTGCTGATCGACTACCTCTCCCACCAGCGCCGACTGCTCCCCCGGGTCGCCACGACCTACGCGCTGCACTTCGCACAGCAGTCGCTGGTCGAGGAGTTCGGGCGGGTCTTCGGGGACGAAGCCGCGTCCGAGGAGGACCGTCGCAGGCTGGAATCACTGGCCGCGGGGACCAAGGCTCTGACGACGTGGCATGCCACCGACTCGATCCAGGAGGCCAGAGAGGCCTGCGGCGGATTCGGCTACCTGTCGGAGAACCGGCTCGGCCAGCTGAAGTCCGACATGGACGTGTTCACGACCTTCGAGGGCGACAACACGGTGCTGCTGCAGTTGGTCGCCAAGTCCCTGCTGACGAACTTCCGCGAAGACTTCGAGAACCTCAACACGGTCGGCTTCATGCGGTTGGCAGCAGAGACCGTCCTGGACCAGGTCGCGGGCTGGACCTTCGCGCGCCAACTCATGCAGTCCCTCGCCGACGCCGTCCCCTCCGGCGACGATGCCAGCGTCCTCGACCGTGGCCTGCAGGTGAAGCTGTTCTCCCGACGGGCCGACGACACGCTGCGCCAGGTGGCGCAGCGACTCCAGGCCATGGCCAAGGACAAGAACACCACGTCCTTCGAGGCGTTCAACCACTGCCAGGACCACGTCCTGCTGGCAGCCCGCGCATGGATGGACCAGACCGTCCTGGAAGCGTTCTGCGGGGCGATCGACGACTGCCAGGACGACGACGTCCGACAGTTGTTGAACAAGCTGTGCGACCTCTACGCCTGCTCACTGCTGGAACAGGAGCGCGCCTGGTTCCTCGAACACGGGCACATCACGGCGGCACGTGCCAAGTCCCTGGTCGCGACCGTGAACGAGCTCTGTCGTGAGCTGCGCCCCTACAGCCAGGTGCTCGCTCGCTCCATGGGAGTGCCCAAGGAACTGGTGCGCGCCCCGATCGCCATGCGACGCCACGGCGAGACCTACCTCGAGGCGCGCGAGCGCCTCCAGGTCGGCGTCATCGGCTGAACGATCGACGGGACTGAAGGTCCCGCCAGGCTCGGGACCATCGGCCACCAACGGGGGCGGGTCGGCCCTGCTGGTGAAGCTCGCTTTGACGTTCTCTTGAGGCAAGAGGCACGGCAGACGCCAGCAAGGCGTCGCGGCCGTACCTCCCCCCAACCCACACAACTCTCAAGGAAGAATCATGGGACGCCTCATCAAGCCCATCGCACTCGCCGTCATGGCGCTCGGCCTGGCCCTCATGGCCATCGGCGGAGTCAACATGCAGCGCGCCAACGAGGGGTTGCGCTCCCTGGATGCCGTCTACGAGGCCCAGGGAGTCGAACTCTCCTACAACGAGGCCGGTGAACTGGTCGACCGTGGCACCACCGAAGGTGCCGACGTCATCATGGCGCTGCTGACCGACGACTGGAAGTACCCGGTCAACAACGCCCACCTTGACCCGGCCGACCCGCTGGTCAACACGCCGACGGAGCTGATGTACCAGTTCGCGACCGTCAGCTATCACGTCCTGCACGGCACCCAGACCGTCGTCCTTGACGAGGCCGTCGAGTACAACGGCGAGAACTTCCCCGCCGGTAGCTACGACTTCGCCATCGACGGCCGGTACTGGAGCGACTTCGACCGCCAGCACCCGCTGCAGGGACCTGCCCGCGACCTCGCCTGGAGCGGGACCGTCCACGGCCTGCTCGGCGAGATGGCCGCAGGTGTCGGCGCTGACTACGCCGCCGGGTTCGCCCACTTCGCCGCCTGGCGGACGATCATCGTCGGCCTGGCCATCGGCCTCGGGGGCTTCGGACTCCTGGCCGTGGCCATGAAGGAAGAGGAGGACACCATCATTCTCGATCAGAAGCGACTGCCTGCCGTCGAGTTGCTCGACGCCTGACGCTTGCACCCCCGAGGGCCGGCCGACCACCCGTCGGCCGGTCCTCGCCGTTTCTCGCCGGCTCCCCAGGCCAGGCTGGTCACTCGGGCAGAACAGACAACAGCGAGTCGCCGACACATGCGGCCGGACCGCCCAAGGCCCCCAGGTGGAAGGCGGCCCGGCGTTGCTCGGGCCGACCGTGGGCGTCGGGGTCGTCGACCGCGACGCCCTCCTCGTCGCCGCTCTCGGCCGTGCGCAACGCCGCCTGCTGGACGCCGACGGGCCCGAGGGTGCCGCCTGCCCACGCCCCCGCGAAGCAGTCGGCCTGCAGTTCAGTGTCGATTGACAGTCCGTCGAACTCCCAGGCATCGAGGTGCGGTGCCTGGCCCTGCAGGACATGCCCCCACTCGTGGGCCAACACCATCTCCATGTGCAGCGGCGGACCGACGAGGTACGCGGGATCGACCGCGACCAAGACGCCTTCTCGACACGCCGAATCGACGAAGGCGTTCAGGTCGAGGTCCTCGCCGTCGGGATCCGGTGAGATGCCGTCACACGTCGCGCCATCGGTCCCGTCGGTGATCCGGTCCATCGGCACCGGGACGAAGTCGAAACCGAGCGTGTCGTCCGCCACCTCGTCCCACCACTCGTTCAGTTCCGCCCCGAGCGCCCGCGCGTCGGCCAAGGTCCCGCCCGGCGCCGCGTCGGTGGCGGCGCTGCAGGCGGCGGTCGCGAGTGACGCCCCGATGGCCACGACCAGGCAACGAAGGACCGACGCCATGCCACGCTCCTCGACGAGACGGCCAAGGTAGTGGCGGCCCGTCCGTCAGTCGGCACCCTCGCTCCCGTGCCCCTTCGGAGAGCAACGATGCCGAGTGACGATCGCCACGCCCACTGGGCCGAGGTCTGGCAGACCGACGCCAGCGACCGCAGTTGGTTCGAACCGACAGCGGCCCGATCGGTCGGCTGGGTCCGGGCGGTCTGCCCAGCAGGGGGAAGCGTGCTGGACGTCGGTGGCGGGGCGTCCCCCCTGGTCGACGCGTTGTTGGCGGACGGGCACGACGTTGCCGTTGTCGACATCGCGGTCGAATCCTTGGCGCAGAGTCGTCGGCGACTGGGTCCACGCGCGTCGGCGGTGTCGTGGCATGTCGCGGACGTGACGTCCATGGACCTCGGTCGGACCTTCGACGTGTGGCACGACCGGGCGGTCCTGCACTTCCTCACGGCGCCCGCCGCACGGGCCGCCTACGTCCACGTGCTGGAGCAGCACGTCGGCGCGGGAGGGCACGCCGTCATCGCCACATTTTCTCCGGATGGTCCAACGCACTGCAGCGGACTGGAGGTGCAGCAAAGCGACGCGGCCGACATCGCCGCGCTCCTGGGGAACGGGTGGGACCCGGTCGCCACCGAGCGGCACCTCCACGTCACACCGACCGGCGCATCGCAGGATTTCACCTGGGCGACCTTCCGGCGCCGCTCCTGACGTGGTTCGCTGGCAGGGGCGGGGATGACCGAAGGACAGCAGGGTGGGTGACGGGCAGACGTTCCGCCAGTCGCACCATGCCGAACGCGCCCTGACGCTGCCCCGTCCCCGATGGCGTGGCCGGTCGCACAAGGCTGCGGCGCTGATCGCTGTTCCGGCGGGGATCTGGCTGACGGCCACCGCCCCGGCCGGCACGCCGCGTCTTGCGTGCGCCGTCTTCTCCCTCGGCGTCCTCGTGATGTTCTCGGCCAGCAGCCTCTATCACTGGAAGCCGTGGAGTCCGCACACCACCGAGGTGCTGCTCCGGGTCGACCACAGCGGGATCTACGTCGTCATCGCCACGACGTTCACCGCCTTCGCCCTGTTGGGACTGCCGGCGAGTGCGGCCCGCATCGCCATCTGGGTGGTGTGGTCGGCCGTCGTCGTCGGACTGGTGACCGAGTGGCTGCCATTCGCCAGCCCGAAGGGCCTGAACAACGGCATCTACCTCGCCCTCGGGTGGGGAAGCATCGTGACCCTGCCGATGCTGCTGGACATCGCCGGCGTCCTGGCGGTGGTGCTGCTGCTGGCCGGTGGCCTGCTCTACACGATCGGTGTCTTCGTCGTCGGCCGCCAGAGCCCCGACCCCAACCCGGAGGTCTTCGGGTATCACGAGATCTGGCACCTGCTGGTGATCGGCGCGACCAGCCTGCACTGGGCCGACATCGCGTTCGTCCTGCGCTGACCGGCAGCCCGCTCAGGCGTGGCGGGTCCCGACGTAGATCGTCGCCTTCGAGACGCCCCGGGTGACCACGTTGTCGAACGACACGATCTCCGCACGGACGCCTTCGAAGACCGTGGCCAGGAGGTCCGTGAAGCTGTCGATCGGGAGCCCGTCAGACCAGAACGCGAACACGCCCCCGGGCCGCAGGTGTTGCGCCGTCCGTTGCAGACCCTCGGTCGAGTAGAAGGCGCCATGCTCGTCGTCAAGGTGGTGTTCGGGCGTGTGGTCGATGTCGATCAGCAGCACGTCGAAGACCCGGCCGGGCTGGTCGGGGTCGAAGCCGTCGTCGGACTGGGCCATCGCGAAGAAGTCGCCGTGCACGAGCCGTGCACGCGGGTCGGCCATGAGCTCAGCCGCCCCCGGAACGAGTTCCTGCTCATGCCAGTCGATCACCGCCTGCACAGCATCGACCACGATCATCGAGGTCACGCGGTCGTCCTCCAGCGCGGCGTGCGCCGTGAAGCCCAGGCCAAGCCCGCCGACGACGACGTCGAGATCGGTCCCGTTGCTCTCCGCCAGGCCGATGCGGCTCAGCGCGATCTCGGTCTGTGGGAACAGGCTCGTCATCAGGTACTCGTCGCCGAGCTTGACCTCGTAGACGTCCAGCCCCAGCGACACGTCATGGCGCCGCCAGAGGCGGATGGTGCCGCCGGCCGTCTCGGCATCACCGAGCGCTTCGAACATGGCGCCCATGGGTCCTCCGGGTCAGGCGGGCTGCCACCGTAGGCGGCAGGATCTCAGTCGTGGTGACCGGGCAGGCTGCGCCGGATGATCGCCGCCGCGTCCGACAGGGACATCTGCTCGAGGACGTCGGCGATCTCGACCAGGCCCTTGGGGCGAAGCAGGTCGACGACGTCGGGCGTGCGGATGATCTTCCACAGGTCATCCAGCGGGAGTTCGAACAGGCCAGCCTCGACGTAGGCCTCCGAGTGCGTGGAGAACGCGAAGTCGTTGAACGCCTCGCCGTCGGTCTCGAGCAGGGCGAAGCCCTCGGGGTCCTCGCGGCGACGCTCCTCCATCTTCTCCTGCAGAAGCCGAAGGGTGGTCCGGAGCCAGTCCTGTCCCGATGGCGTGAGCTGCGGTTCGATGGCGACGAACTGGTGCAGGCACTTGTCGCCGTAGTCGGCGTAGTACGTCGGTGGCGTCAGGTCCGGCCGCCGTCGCACCACGTCCGAAAGGCGTTGCCGGTAATAGGCCTCCGAACCGGTCGGAACCGGTGCAGCAGGCCCACCAAGGACGCTCACGAGCCAGCCGCCATCGCGAAGGGCAGGAGCACACCTTCGGGGAACGGGGAAAGCCCCGCCTCGGGGGCGGCGCCGCGAGATCCCCAATGGTCCTGGAGGAACGCATCGGCGACGGTCCGGTCGAAGCGATCGCAGTCGACGGCGACCCCCCAGGCCCGGAAGGCCACCGCCTGGCCCGAGGCGATGGCATCGCTGGCCGAGACGAACACGCCGCCCAGGGCTCGCGACTCAAAGCCCAGGGCTCGTCGTTCGCGCATCCAGGTCTGCATCTCCTGCACGGCGTCCCCGTCGACCTCGGCGGCGTCGAACCACACGACCACCGAGCCGTGCTCCATGTTGTGCAGCACAGCTCGCTCGTCGATCGGGGTCACCGGAATCCGATCCGGGACGGCCAGCGCCGAGGCGAAGTGCCGTCCGGAGTTCGCGGGGCGGTGCAGTGGATAGAGCGCCGCGGCCGGCGGGGCGTCATCCGGGTCGAGATGGTCGCGGTCGGCCATGGCCTGCCCGTCCACCAGCACGCGACACCCGGCCCCTGCCTGCGCCGCAGCCTGCTGCTCCGGCGTCACCGACGGCGGCGGCGCCAGGTCCTCGGCGACGGCGACCGGGGCCGGGATCTGCAAGGCGCCGCCGTCGTCGACCGACCCGAGTCGGGCCAGCCCGGCGACCAGCAGGGCCGCGGCGACCCCGGCGAGCAACAACTCGAGAATTCGCAGAGGGTGCGCGTCCTCGACAGGCGCCGAAGCGATCGCCGGGACATCGTCGTGCGGGTGTGGTTCGTTCATCGGGCGGACAGTACAAACGACGCCGATTCTCGCCGATCCGGGCCCGAATGGGGTACCAATGGCGGTCCTGCGACGTCCGTCGCCCGACCAAGGTCCCTCGCGTGAGCACGACCCCGAGCGCAACCCGCGCCGTCGCCGTGACGGTGAAGGTTGCCCTGCGCCGTGTCCTCGGGATCCAGTTGCACCTGTCGGGAGCCAGCCACCTGCCCACGGAGCCCTGTGTCCTGGCGCACAACCTGGTCTCGCCGTTGGATCCGTTCGTCATGGCCTTGGCCCTCGCGGAGGCCGGCCAGCAGCACCCGGTCGTCATGCTCCGCAACGATCTCGACCGCATCCCGCTGCTGACGTCACTGCTGCGTGCAGGTGCCCTGGCCGTGGACAACGCCAGCCCCGACGAGTCGGAGGACGAGGAAGACCCGTTCGTGCTGGCATCGACGGCGCTCTGGACCGGCCGCTCGATCATCACGGCGCCGGAACAGGTCATCTCTCGGTCCTTGGAGATCCTGCCGGTCCGCTCCGGCCCGGTTCGGCTGTCCGCCGCGACGACGGCACCGCTGATCCCCGCCGCGCTCTTCGGCACCCACCGCCTCTTCGACGACTCCGGCAAGCTGCGCATGACGCGTCGCGGGGTACCGGTGCACATCAGCATCGGAGCGCCGACGCCCAACGACATCCACACCGACTTCCTCGCCACCCAGCGGATCCTCCAGTTCGACCTGGAGGCACTGCTCGCCCAGACCCTCGACGGCTATCCCGACCGGGAACAGGGTGAGGCCGGGGCGTCCTGGTGGCCACAGTCGAGGGGCGGTTCCGCGCCGTCCCTGATCGAGACGCTCGACGAACGCCCTGACCCGGAGTCCGGGGCGCTGGAGTTGTGGGCCGACGACAAGAAGGTCGAGTCCGAGGCCCGCCGACTCGGCGCCCCGGCAAGGGACCCCCGTCCCAGCATGACGGTGCCGATCAAGGCCCAGTCGCCAGCCGAACTGCACAAGCAGCACCCGGACGTCTGGGCACCGCCGGTCCACCCCGACAACGGGGTGAGCGGCGTGACCGGCCTCCTGGCCTTCGACCTGCCCGGCCAGCCTCGGCGCGTCCTTCGCAACGTTTCGATCGAGGTCACCGGCGACACGGCCATGGTGGTCCAGACCATGCCCGACCCGGCGCGCCTCGAACAGGTGCAGATGCATCGTCACGGGGACAAGACGCTGTTCAGCGGGCGCCTCGCCGACACATACCGGGTCAAGACCGGCGAGATGACGATGACCGTCCCCGCGGGCACGCGCACCACCTTGGCGGCCATGCGGCGCAGCGCTCGCCAGGACTGACG
>CBDTZE010000026.1:0-11663 GCA_965364815.1 uncultured Nitriliruptoria bacterium
CCCTGGCAGCGGCCGCATGTGCCAGCCTCGACCCCGCAACCGCGTTGGCCAGCGCAGGTCGTCGCGACCCGGCCCGGAGCAGCCACGGGGTCAGGCCGAAGGCCGTCTGCAGCAGCGGGCGACGGTGACCCCCGGCGCGGCGGCCACGCCAACGCCAGGCGTTGAACTCGGACTTGAGCGTCGGGATGTCGACGTCGACCGGGCAGTCCGTGACGCAGCCCTTGCAGGACAGGCACAGGTCCAGCGACTCGGCGACGGCGGGGTCGTCGAGAGAGAACTCGCCGCGGGTGTCGGCACGCATCGCCTCCTGCAGCAGGCGTGCCCGGCCGCGTGGGGAGTGCTGTTCCTGGCCGGTGACTCGCCACGTCGGGCACATGGTGCCGTGGTCGTGGTCCTGTCGGCAGACGCCCATGCCGATGCAGCGATTGGCCGCCACGGCCATGTCGCCCTGATCGTCGATCCACCGGAACCACGTCGGCAGCGGGGTGCGTTCGGGGGCCATGCCGGCGATGGGAACCCTGGCGACCATGGCGCCCGCTCGGGTCCCGGCGAAGCGGAGGTGGGCGTCGAGGGGGTCCGGATCCACGACGATCCCGGGGTTCATCAGCCCGGCCGGGTCGAAGAGGGTCTTGACCTGCCGCTGCGCCGCGACCACCTCCGGGCCCAGCATCCGTTCCAGCAACTCGGACCGTGAGCGGCCGTCCCCGTGCTCGCCAGACAGCGATCCGCCGTGGGCCACGGTCAGGTCCGCCGCGGCCTCGACGAACGCGCGGAAGGCGGCGATGCCGTCCGGCGTGGCGTGGTCGACGCCGACCTTGGTGTGGACACAGCCCTCGCCGAAGTGGCCATAGATCGCCACGTCCATGCCGGATGACGCGGCGAGGTCGTGGAAGTCGCGCAGGTAGTCACCAAGGCGTGCCGGATCGACGGCCGCGTCCTCCCAACCGCCGACCTTGGCGGGCTGTCCCTCGACGAAGGTGACGGCCCCGAGTCCCGCCGTCCGCACCTGCCACAGCGCGGATTGGGCCGCCGGGTCGTCGACCAGCACGGCGGGCACGCTGTCGACGGTGGCCAGGTCGACACAGCGTTGGGCGCGGGCGCGGGCCTCGTCATCGCTCGCCCCGTCGAACTCTGCAAGCAGCCAGGTCCGTGGTCCACCGGCGACCAGCGCCCCGCCGTCGGTTCCCGGCAGCAGGGCGGTCCCCAGGGCGCCCCGATGTCGGGCGCCGGTGACGACGGCGTGGTCCATCCCCTCCAAGCCGATCATGCCGTCGGTGCCCTGCAGCAGTGCCGGCACGTGGTCGGCGGCCGTCCCGGGATCGGGATACCCGAGCACGGCCAGGGCGCGGTGGGGCGACCAGGGCACCAGTCGCAGCGTGGCCTCGGTCACGAAGGCCAGCGTGCCTTCGGACCCCACGAGGAACCGGGCGAGGTCGTACCGATCGGGATGCAGGTCGCCGAGGTTGTAGCCCGACACGCGCCGCGGGATGAGCGGGTGTCGCAGGGCGACCTCGTCGGCGATGGCCTCGCCGACTCGCCGCAGTTCGGGGGCGAAAACCAAGGCGTCGGGCCCCGCCGCGGTGTTGAAGGTCCGGCCGTCCGCCAGCACGCCCCGCAGGTCAAGCACGTTGTCCGACGTCCGGCCCGTCGTCAGTGAGTGCGTGCCGCAGGCGTTGTTGCCGATCATGCCGCCCAAGGTGCAGCGGTTGGCCGTGGATGGGTCAGGCCCGAACGTCAGGCCGTGACGGTTGGCCTCGCGGCGCAGGTCATCCAGCACGACGCCCGGTTGCACGGTCGCGGTTCGCTCCTCTGGTGTCACCTCGAAGGCCCGCAGCCAACGCGAGGTGTCGATGACGACCGCCCGGTTGACCGCGTTGCCGGCGAGGGACGTGCCCGCGCCCCGTGGCGTCATCGCGACCCCACGCTCCGAGCACGCACCGGCGATCGCGGCGACGTCGTCGACGGATCTCGGGAGCACGACCCCGTGGGGCACGACCCGGTGGTGCGAGGCGTCGCCGGCGTACAGGTGTCGGTCGGCGGTCGTGAAGCGCACCTCGCCTGACTGCACACGCCCGAGGTCAGCGGCGAGTGCGTCCAGGAGCGGAGCGGAGTCGAGAGCCATCGCCCGCGAACCTACGCTGTGGGCCCCACCAACGAGCCAGGAGTCACTCGATGGCGCAGTCCACCGTCTTCCTTGGCCAGTTCACGGACGACAACGCTGTCCGTATCCGCATGGAGCTCGATGCCGCGGGCATTCACTGCTGGTCCAAGACCAGCGGCAAGGTGTCGCGGGTCCTGTTCGGTGGCAACTGGGGGACGCACCTGTTCGTCGACGAGGAACGTCTCGAGGACGCGAAGCAGATCGCCGAGGACATCGCGCAGCTCTGAGACCTCGCGCTGCGGTCAGCGGACCGCGCGCGCCGTCAGGCCGGTGAGCAGCAGCAGCCCGGCAGCGGCGAGGGCCAGCCACATCCCGGCTCCCGGGTGGACGGCGAAGACGAGTTGGACGTCGTCAGGCAGACGTCCGGCGAGGCTGAGCATCTCGCGCAGCCGAGTGCCGCCGACGTCGAACCGTGAGACTGGCGGGAACCAGCGTCCTGCGATCGCGACTCCCATGGCGATCACCATGCCGCCACCGAGGAGCAGGTCGGGCGTGAACGGCGCAGGGCGGTCGATCGCCAACAACACACCGGACGCCACCATGACGACGGCCACGGCCGGGATCAACCAGCCCCAGGGGTGGGCCTGCCAGCCCGGGAGGCTCGACACGGTCCGGGTGGAGGTCTCGCCCAGCAGGTCAACCGTGGCCGAGACCCGGTACCAGGGCAGGTAGGCGGCGATGATGGCGCAGGTCCCGGCGATGGCCGCGATCAGGCCCACGGTGCCTTCCGGGCGCAGCACATTGCGCATCGCAAGGGAGACGTCTCCACGCATCAACGCCACGCTGGACCGCCCCTTCGACGTCGCCGTGGTGTGCATGATGCCAACTCCTGCCTTCCGCGTCGCAACGACGAAGCCGGCCAGGAAGTGCCCGGCCGGCTTCGTGTTGGCTCGTGGTGGTCTCAGCGCAGGTCGACCCGGGCCACCTTGGTGGCCCGGACCTGCGTGTTCACGGTCGACATGCCGGACGCCGAGAACGTCCAGAGTCCCGCGGACAGGTTGACGAATCCGGCCTTGCCGGTCGCGTCGCCGGTCATGGTGCGGACCTCGGTGCCCTGTCGGGCGGTCACGACGACGCCGTCACGTGCCTGCACCAGCGCATGCCCGTCCGCGGTCTGCATCTTGTGGGTGGGCAGCGGCGCCGGGGCGGGCTCGGCGAACCGTGTGGCGCCCAGGTGGCGGAGCAACTCGCCGCGTGCAGCGTTGGACGAGTCCTGCTGCCACGCGTAGACGACGAGGCCGTCCGTTGACGCAAGCGCCTGGTCGACCTGTTGGAGGGACTGCCCGACCGTGTTGAGGTACGAGGCCTGGCCGATCGCGATCGGACGGTCCGTGCGGGTCTGGAGCGAGCCGACGAAGTCGACCCAGTGGTCGTACCAGGAGGCGTGGGACGACTCGCGGAAGTAGGCCATCGGGAACACCGCGTCGATGATCCCCTCGTCGAGCCAGCCGAGCCAGTCCTGGAACTTGTCGGCGTAGGCCTTGCGTGTCTCCCAACTGGCCTCGTAGTCCGGGCCGACGGGACCGTCGCCCTGGGCGATCGCGGCCATGGACACCGTCACGGACGGGTCCGCCTCGGTGACCTCGAGCCAGATGCGGCGTGCCAGGTCGGCGGTCTGGCGGCGGCGCCAGTCGTCGAAGGCGGGGTCCGTGGTCGCCGCGCCGGTCTGTTCCTTGAAGCGGCGCACCGACGTGGCGTGGAAGCCGGCGCCAGCAGACGAGTAGCGCAGGTAGTCGAGGTGGACGCCGTCGACGTCGTACCGCTGCACGACGTCGACCAGCATGTCCACGACGTGGTCCTGGACGCCGCCGACGCCCGGGTCCATGTAGGCGTACTTCGGGTCGTTGTTGTCGGTCGTCCACGGCTCGGCCGACTGGGGGCCATGCGTCTCATGGACGTGCGTCGCCGGCATCTTGAGGCCGTCGTAGGCGGTGTGGTAGCTGGGCATCACCGAGTACCAGGCGTGCACGGCAAGCCCGCGGGCGTGTGCCGCGGGGACCAGCGTCTCCAACAGGTCCAGGTCCGCCGGCATCGTCGGGTCGGGCGTGCGGGGGATCTGGTCGGTGTCGTAGTACGAGTCGTGACGTCGGGCCGTCTGCACGATCACCGTGTTCAGGTTGGCCGCGACCGCCGCGTCCAGGACCTTGTCGATCGCCCCGGGCGACTTCAACGAGGCGTCGAACAGGTGGACCCACAGCCCGCGAACCTGGGGGTCGATGCCGCCGGCCGCGGCTTCCCTGAAGCGGTCCTCGAGTTGGTCCACGACGTCGGCTTGCACGACCTGTTCGCCCCCGATGATCCGGATCCGGTCACCGGCGTCGAGGTTGCCAAGACGCAGCCAGCGGTCCGCGCCCCGCCCGAGGATCGGCCCGTCCGCGTACAGGACCGGGCCACCTCCCGGGCGCGCGGCCAACCACGAGGCACCGATGGCGTCGACCAGCGAACGATCCTTGGCCGCAACGAGGTGGATCGTGCCGTTGGCCGGGAAGGCGCGCGCCATGGATGCGGCGGTCTCCTGGCGGCTGGGGCCGGCGACCCGGCGCACCTTGTCCGGGCCGAAGCGGTTGCGGAGTTGTTGGAAGACCTCTGGGCCGATGACGCCACCGCCGCCCACGACGACGATGTCGGTCGTGCCGAGGTCGTCGAAGGCGTCGAGCGTTGCCTGCGGCAGGGAGTCGAGGTTGGCCAGCAGCAGCGCCGCGCCCTTGCGCGCCGCCACGGCCCCCGCGACCAGCGCGTCGGCAGGTCGGACGCCGTTGACGATGAAGGCGGTCTTGGAGGCGTTCGCGTCCTTGGCGATCCGCGCAGCGGTCTCCGCCCGGTTCGCTCCCTCGATGCGCGTGACGTCGGGGACGAGCGTCCTGAGCCGGTCCTCGACGCGGCGGGAGACCGCGCTGCGGCCACCGAGCACGACGACCTTCTGCGCGCCCAGCCGGATGATCTCGTCCTCGGTCTCCTGGGGCAGTCGGTCCGGCATGGTCAGCAGGATGGGCGAGTTGGAGGACTTGGACAGCACGGTCCCGGCGAGGGCGTCGGCCCAGCCGCCCTCGGTGTCGCCCCGGGCGATGATCACCGTGCCCACGCCGTTGGGGTAGGCCACGGCGGCGACGCACGCCGCGGTCGCCCAGCGCGAGGTCCCCGAGATGCGGGAGATCGCGTCCGAGACCGACTCGTCACGCTCGCAGTCGGCCGCGGCGGCGATGGCCGGAGGGCCGTCGATCAGCGCGGGAACCGCGGCTGGCAGGGCCAGGGAGGTTGCGAGCAGGAGGTGGGCAGGACGCGGCAGACGCAGACGCAAGATGGTTCCCCGGAGATGAAAGGCTGGAGCCAACCCGTGGCGGCCCGCGTCGCAAACGGACAGCCCCGGTTCGGGGTTCCACGACCCTGGAATTTGCCCGCCTCGCGCGGCCTCCGGCACGTGGTTCCGGGCGCACGCCCCGGGTGCCTGACCGCCCCGCAGAGCTAGCGTCCGGCCGCATGGCCGTCCCCACCACCGCGGGCCCCGTCCGCGTCGCGTTCCTCGCCTCCTACCGGGGGTCGAGCGCGCGAGCGATCACGGATGCGGCCGCCGAGGGTCGCCTCGAGGTCCAGCCCGTCCTGTTGGTCCACAACAACGCCAGCGCCGAGGCCCAGCACTGGGCGCGCGACGTGGGGCTACGCGTCGAGCGACTGTCGGGCCAGACCCACCCGGACGCCGAGGCGATGGACGAGGCGCTGCGCGACCTCCTGCTGGAGGTCGAGGCCGACCTGGTCGTCCTCTCCGGCTGGATGAAGCGGGTCGGTCCCAAGACCATCGCCGCCTTCCGGGGGCGGATGCTCAACGTCCACCCCGCCCCGATCCCCGAGTTCGGTGGCGAGGGCATGTGGGGCATGCACGTGCACACGGCCGTGTTCGAGGCTGGCGTCGATGAGTCCGCCGTCACGATCCACGAGGTCGACGAGTTCTACGACCACGGCCCCGTGCTGCACATGCACGCGGTCGACGTGTCCTCCGCGACGTCGCCAGAGGACGTCCAGCGCCTGGTCGCCGTGCACGAGCCCGAGGCCTACATCGGCGCCGTCAACGCCTTCGTCCAGCGTCACACCCAAGCTTCCCGCCAGCAACCAACGAGCAACCCATGACCGCCACGCCCTCCGGCAACCCCCAGCCCGACGTCGTCGCCCCGAAGCGGGCCCTCGTCAGCGTGTTCGACAAGACGGGGATCGAGGAGTTCGCGAAGGCGCTGCACGAGCGCGGCGTCGCGATCATCTCCACCGGCTCGACGGCGGGGCGCATCGCCGACGCGGGCGTGCCGGTCACCAAGGTCAGCGACGTCACCGGGTTCCCCGAGTGCCTCGAGGGCCGCGTCAAGACGCTGCACCCGATGGTCCACGCGGGCATCCTCTCCGACCGCTCGAAGCCGGAGCACGACGAGCAGTTGGTGGAGTTGGGCGTCGAGAAGATCGACCTCGTCATCGTGAACCTCTATCCCTTCGCGGAGACCGTCGCGTCGGGCGCCTCCGACGACCAGGTCGTCGAGATGATCGACATCGGTGGTCCGACGATGGTTCGCGCCGCGGCGAAGAACCATGGTGGCGTCGGCATCGTCGTCGACCCGTCCGACTACCAGACGATCCTCGACGACATCGACGCGAACGGCGGCACGACGCTGGCCACGCGCACCCGCCTGGCCTCCAAGGCCTTCCAGCACACCGCCGAGTACGACGCGAATGTCGCCTCGTGGTTCCAGCGCGAGCAGGAGTGGGCCGAGTTCCTCCCCATGGTCGTCAAGAAGAAGCAGGCGCTCCGGTACGGCGAGAACCCGCACCAGTCGGCCGCCTTCTACGGCCACGGCACGGACGTCGGCATCGCCGCGGCCGAGCAGCTCCACGGCAAGGAGCTGTCCTACAACAACTTCCTCGACACCAACGCCGCGTGGGGCATGGCGATCGACTTCGACGACCCGTGCGTCGCGATCATCAAGCACACCAACCCGGCCGGGTTGGCAACGGCCGCCACGCTGGCCGAGGCGTACCCGAAGTCCCTCGCCGGTGACCCGACCTCTGCCTTCGGCGGGATCGTCGCGACCAACCGGACGGTCGACAAGGCCACGGCCGACCAGATCGTCGAGGTCTTCACCGAGGTCGTCATCGCCCCGGGCTACGACGACGACGCGCTGGAGGTCCTGCGCACGAAGAAGAACCTGCGCATCCTCGCCATGCCGGACGCCACGCGTCCGTCCGCGGGCTGGGATGTCCGCTCGATCATGGGCGGGGTCCTGGTCCAGCACTCCGACCTCGGCGACGAACCGTTCGAGGACTGGAAGGTCGTCACCGACAAGCAGCCCACCGACCAGCAGATGGACGATCTCCGGTTCGCCTGGGTCGCGGCCAAGCACGTCAAGTCGAACGCGATCGTGCTGGTCAAGGACCGTGCCATCGTGGGTTGCGGCGCCGGTCAGATGTCTCGCATCGACTCGACCAAGATCGCAGCGGACAAGTCGAACGGTCGCGTGAAGGGCTCCGTCCTCGCCTCAGACGCGTTCTTCCCCTTCCGCGACGGCCCGGACGCGGCCATCGACTTCGGTGTCGAGGCCATCGTCCAGCCCGGCGGCTCCGTCCGCGACCAGGAAGTGATCGACGCCGCCAACGAGCGCGGCATCGTCATGGTCATGACCGGCCGCCGCCACTTCCGCCACTGAGCCAAGGGACGGCTTGGCCGACCGGTCTGTGCCGGGGGATGTTCGACTCCTGCAGACACAGGCAGCGTCGTCGCAGGCTGTGTCTGCAGGAGTGAGTCGGGGCATCGACTTGGTCAGCGCGGCCCGGGCGTCTTGTCCCCACGGAGTGCGTCCTCCGTCCCGGTCCACGACGTGGCCACGAGATGCACGGGGCGGCCCCTGCCGTTTCGAGCCCGCCAGACCCGTGCCGTGCTTCGTTGACGTTCGGATGCCGTGAGCGGGCGGACCAAGGTGACGAGCCCTCGCGCGGGGCGTCGTGCACGGTTGCGTCGCACTTCCGTGGTGACGGCGTCGGAGATGGCCTTGCCCGGCCGGCCAGGCGGCAGGGCGAACCCCGCCCCGCGGATCGCGGTTTCGATCTCACCGCGATCGAGCGTGCGCGTCGGGGCGCGATCGAGGGCCAGCACGATCAGGTCGCGCAAGAGCACGCCGCGGGGACGAGGAGGGTTCCCTGAATCGTTCATGACGGGCAGCGTGCGGTGCCTGCCCCGACACGTCACGCGTGGATCTGCCTTCCTGTGGATGACCTAGCCTGCGCGGCCGAGCACCTGCCCCACCCGACCCTCGGAGTTCCACCGTGTCCGCGACCATTCTCGACGGCAAGGCCCTCGCCGACAAGGAACGCGCTCGTATCGGCGACGAGGTCGCGGCGCTCACCGAGGCCCACGGTGTGGTTCCCGGCCTGGCTGCCGTCCTGGTCGGTGAGGACCCGGCCTCGCAGGTCTACGTGAACATGAAGCACAAGGCCTGCGAGTTGGCTGGGATGCTGTCGCGCCAGGTGAAGCTGGACGCCGACACCTCGGAGCAGGACCTCCTCACACTGATCGAGGACCTGAACAACGATCCGGAGATCCACGGCATCCTCGTGCAACTCCCGGTGCCCGATCACATCGACGCGAGGAAGGTCCAGGAGGCGATCGCGCCGGCCAAGGACGTGGACGCCCTGAACCCCTACACGGCCGGCCGGTTGGCCATCGGTGATCCGACCTTCCTGTCGTGCACGCCGTACGGCGTCCTGCGGATCCTCGAGGATGCTGGCGTCGAGACGTCCGGCGCGGAGATCGTGATCGTCGGGCGCTCCAACCTCGTCGGGCGGCCGCTGTCGGTCATGCTCAGCCTCAAGGGCAAGGACGCGACCGTCACGGTCGCGCACTCGCGCACCAAGGATCTGGCCGCGCGCTGTCGTGAGGCGGACATCCTCATCGCCGCGGTCGGCGTCGAGAAGCTCGTCACCGCAGACATGGTCAAGCCCGGAGCCGTCGTCATCGACGTCGGGACCAACCGCAGCGCCGACGGCAAGCTCGTCGGGGACGTCGACTTCGAGGCCGTCAAGGAAGTCGCCGGCTCGATCACCCCGGTCCCCGGTGGCGTTGGCCCGATGACCGTCACCATGTTGCTGCAGAACACCCTCGAGGCCGCCCGCCTCTCCGCCGGTCTGCCCGCCCGCGACTGATCGCCGGCCCGGGAACCGTGGCCGCGTGCCCGGCGTCCAACTCGGACACCACCACCACCGGGGGATCCCTGTGAAGAGCCGCCCGTTCATCGCCGCCCTTGCCGTCCTGGCCATGGCCGGCTCCGCCTGCCTGACCCGCACGGAGAGCTTCACCGAGGTCGGCGTCGCCGAACCTGCGCCGCCGGTGATGGTCGACCCGCCCATGCCGGGCGGGCCCGACACGGACGGCGGTGGCGAGAGCGGCGAGGTCACCTTCCGGGACGACATCGAACGCCCGACCGCTGTGCCCTACGAGCGCACGTCCTACGTCAAGGACGGCAGCCAGCTGACCGTCAGCTGGATTTCCGGCGTCGAGCCCTGCACGTCGACGGCCGGCATCGACGTCCAGTACGGCGAGGAGTCCATCACCGTGACGGTGCTCGAAGGCGCACCGCCGGAGGCCGCCACGATGAGCTGCATCATGATGGCCGTGGAGAAGCACGCGACCATCACGCTGGACGAGGACCTCGCCGGTCGACGGATCGTCGACGGGGCGCGCTGACCGGTTCGGCTGGTGGTGGCAGACCGCTCAGAACTTCGAGCTGCCGCCTCCACCGAACGATCCGCCCGACCGACGTGAGCCGCCGCCGGATCCGCCCGACGGGCGGGGCGCCGAGCGCGTCGGGCTGCCGCCCATGACGGATCCGCCCGACGAGCGCTGACTGCCGCCGCCGATCCCTCCGCCAAAGCCGCCACCACCGATCGCCCCGCCGAGGACACCACCGAGGATGTCTCCGGCGGACGTGCCTCGACGACGCGGCGCACGCCACTGGTCCCGATCGGCGTCGCGGGCGCGGCGCTTGTCGCGGACGATGCGGCGTGCGAGGTCAAGTGCTCGCTGCGCCTGGTCCGCGGCGCGGTCGGGGCGTTCCTGCGCAACGGCCTCGGCGTCGTCGAGGAGCGCCTCTGCCCGCCGCAGGTCGTCGTTGAACCGTCGCGATCGCGGACGTTCTCGGTCAGCGCGACTCAGCTCGGCGCGGGCCTGGGACAGGACCTGCGCGGCTCGTTGGCGGTCACGTTCCCAGGCGTCGATGATGCCCTGTGCGCCAGTCCGGGCGCGCTGCACGATCCCGTCGACCTCCATGGCGATGGTGCTTGCGCGCAGCGGGTCGGGCTTGCCGGTGAGCAGTTCCTCGGCCTTGGCCAACTGGCGGGCGGCGGACCGCACCGCAGAGGCGTGGGCCGTCACGTCGGCGGTTGACGCGCCGAGCACGGTTTCGGCTTCGGCGACGCGGGTGCGCACCTCGCTGAGGCTGGCCTGCGCCGTCGCCAGCTGTTCCTGGGCCTCGGTGTCACGCGCACGGGGAGCGGCAGCCAAGGTGGCGGATTCCGCCAAGAGGGCCTGGGCCCGATCGACCAAGGCGGCGGCCTGGTCCCAGTTCTGCTCCCGTTCGTCGGCTGCGTCAGCGGCCTGCGATGCCAGCTCCGCCGCTTCCTCGGCGAGGTCGTGGGCCCGATCGGGAGCGTCGGAGATGTCGTCCCACACCGTGCGTCGGAACTTCGACCGCAGAGTCGTCAGGGCGTTCCGCGAAGAGGCAGCCGTGGTGATGGCCTGCTGGGCGGCCGCTGCCATGTCCGTCGCTGCCTGCGGCAGTGACGTGGCCAACTCCACGAGTTCTTCGCAGCGTTGGATCGCCTCGTCGGCGCGCATGCCAGCGGTGTCTGCGGCCATGACGGCGTCGCCAGACTTGCCGGCGTCGAGCGCGGTGCGGGCGGCCGCGGCCGCTCGACGGGCATCGTCGACCAGTCCGTGGGCACGTGCGGCGATGAAGGTCGTGGTGCCGCCGGGCAGGGTGCGCGTCCGGGCCTCGGCCACGGCGGACTCGGCCTTGGCGACCTCCGCGTCTGCTGCGGCGACGCGGGCCGGCGCTTCCTCCTTGGCCTGTGCCAGGGCGGCGACGGCTGCCTCGACCTCGTCGACCTCGACGGCCACCGCGGCGACCCGTTCCTCCAACCGTGTCCACTCGGTGACGGCCGCATCCGCGCCCGCTTGGTCGGTGACGGCCGCCGGGTCCGGCCCGGCGAGGAGTTCATCGCGGACCTCGGTCATGGCGCGCTCGGCCTCGTCGGCCTCCTGCTCGACCGTGGCGGCGATGCCGTCGTCCTCGTGGACGGCCTGGGTCATGACCGTGACGCCGGCCTCGATGGTCTCCCACCTCGACTCGAGGTCGAACCACGTGCTCATCGCGCGGGTACGGGCCTCGTCTGCCTGGGCCTTGACGCCCAGGCGCTTGCGCTTGCGCTTGCCGCCGCGGACGGCCATCACCCCGCCGCCGAGCAGCACCGCGCC